>NZ_JACVVH010000016.1:0-108717 GCF_016647865.1 Pseudomonas sp. S60
AAGTGGGGCGCATTATAAGGGGATTCGAGAGGGCGTCAACCGTTTATTTCAATAAGTTGAAATGGGGCATGTACAAGCCTTCATATGACCCCTGTATCTCTCAGCCGCTTCAATTGAGCGGCGTCCAGCCCCAGCACTTCAGCCAAGACCGCATCGGTATGTTCACCCAGTAACGGCGGCGCACGCCGATACTCAACCGGGGTTTGCGACAGCCGTATGGGGCTTGCCACTTGCGGTACGCTGCCACCCAGTGGGTGCGGCATGCTGACGGCCAGGCCTCGAGCCAGTACCTGCGGGTCCTGGAACACCTGGGCCAGGTCGTTGATCGGCCCGCATGGCACACCAGCAGCCTCCAGCTGGCTCACCCACTGCGCCGTGGTCTTGAACACGGTGGCCTGCCTGATCAACGGGATCAGTTGCGCCCTGTTGGCCACGCGCAGCTTGTTGGTGGCGAACCGCGCATCGTCCGCCCACTGCGGCTGCCCGGCCACCTCAGCGAACTTGCGGAACTGGCTGTCGTTACCCACCGTCAGGATGAAGTCACCATCTGCGGTAGGGAAATCCTGGTACGGCACTATATTAGGGTGCGCATTGCCCAGACGCCGCGGTGGGTTACCCGTGGTCAGGTAGTTCATGGCTTGGTTCGCCAGGCAGGCCACCTGCACGTCCAGCAGTGCCATATCTATGTGCTGGCCGATACCTGTCTGCTCCCGGTGCGACAAGGCAGCAAGCATGGCAACGGTCGAATACAGCCCGGTAAGGATATCGGTAAGCGCTACGCCCACCTTCACCGGCCCTTCACCGGCTTCCCCCGCCGGGCGCCCCGTGAGGCTCATGAGGCCACCCAGCCCCTGAATCATGAAGTCATAACCAGCGCGCTTGGCATAAGGGCCTGTCTGGCCGAACCCGGTAATCGAGCAATAGATAAGCCTGGGGTTGACCGCCTTCAGGCCCTCATAGTCCAGCCCATAGGCCGCCAGGCCACCCACCTTGAAGTTCTCGATGACAATATCGCAGGTGGCCGCCAGCTCACGCACCAGGCGCTGGCCCTCTGGCTGGGTGAAGTCGATGGTTACCGAGCGCTTGTTACGGTTGGCCGACAGGTAGTAGGCAGCCTCACTGGTATTATCGCCTTCAGCGTTCTTGAGGAAAGGCGGCCCCCAGGCGCGGGTATCGTCCCCAGACCCGGGGCGCTCCACCTTGATCACGTCGGCCCCCAGGTCCGCGAGGATCTGCCCGGACCAAGGCCCGGCCAGCACGCGCGAAAGGTCCAGCACCCGCAGATGTGATAGCGCGCCCATGGGCCGGCTCCTTATAAGCAGATCAATAGAAGGCCTGGATACCCGTCTGGGCACGCCCCAGAATCAGCGCATGCACGTCGTGGGTACCTTCATAGGTATTGACCACTTCCAGGTTCACCAGATGACGCGCTACACCAAACTCATCGGAAATGCCGTTACCCCCCAGCATGTCCCGCGCCATACGGGCGATGTCCAATGCCTTGCCACACGAATTACGCTTCATGATGGAAGTAATCTCTACCGCCGCCGTGCCCTCATCCTTCATACGCCCCAAGCGCAGGCAGCCTTGAAGGGCCAGGGTGATTTCGGTCTGCATGTCGGCCAGCTTCTTCTGGATAAGCTGGTTGGCGGCGAGCGGGCGGCCGAACTGCTGACGGTCGAGGGTGTACTGACGTGCCGTGTGCCAGCAGGCCTCCGCAGCACCCAGCGCACCCCAGGAGATGCCATACCGGGCTGAGTTCAGGCAGGTGAAGGGCCCCTTGAGGCCGCGCACGTCCGGGAAGATGTTGTCCTCGGGGACGAACACGTTGTCCATGACGATTTCGCCAGTGATCGACGCACGCAGTCCCACCTTGCCATGGATCGCTGGCGCGCTCAGGCCCTCCCAGCCCTTCTCGAGCACAAAGCCCCGGATGTCACCCGCATCGTCCTTGGCCCATACCACGAACACATCAGCGATGGGGCTGTTGGTAATCCACATCTTGCTGCCGGTAAGGCGATAACCGCCTTCTACCTTACGGGCACGGGTGATCATCGAACCTGGGTCGGAACCGTGATTGGGTTCGGTGAGGCCGAAGCAGCCGATCCACTCGCCACTGGCCAGCTTCGGCAGGTACTTCTGCTTCTGCCCCTCGGTACCAAACTCATTGATCGGCACCATGACCAGCGAGGACTGCACACTCATCATCGAGCGGTAGCCGGAGTCGATACGCTCCACCTCACGGGCGATAAGGCCGTAGCACACATAATTCAGGCCACTGCCGCCGTACTGCTCGGGGATGGTCGCCCCCAGCAGCCCAACCTCACCCATCTCGCGGAAGATTGCCGGGTCAGTCTTCTCATGGCGGAAGGCCTCGAGGACCCGCGGCGCGAGCTTGTCCTGGGCAAACTGATAAGCGCTGTCACGCACCATGCGCTCTTCTTCAGTGAGCTGCTGGTCCAGCAGCAGCGGGTCGATCCAGTTGAAGCTTGCCTTGGGGGCCATGAGCGTATTCCTCGAATGCGGCAACAGTTCGGTATGCATTGATCCTAGGCCGCAACGGCACGCACCACAAACGACGATTACGCACCAATCAGTGATAATTTCTCACTTCGTAAACCTGTTGAAGCCCAGCTTCACCGCCTACCAAGTGAGGGATAAGCATGCGGCGCAAAATTCCCAGTACCACAGCCCTGATCTGCTTCGAGGCATCGGCCCGCCACGAAAGCTTCACCAAGGCAGCCCAGGAGCTTTCCCTGACCCAGGGCGCAGTCTGTCGCCAGGTAGGCGGGCTCGAAGTGTTCCTTAATGTGGAACTGTTCAGGCGATCACGCCGAGGCGTGAAGCTGACTGAAGCAGGGCTATCTTATAGCCGGCAGGTTGCAGCCCAGCTGGACGCGGTAGAGCGCGACACGCTATCGGTAATGCGCCAGCAGGGCGCCAACGTCATCGAGCTGGCGGTAGTGCCCACCTTCGGCACGCAATGGCTATTGCCCCGGCTGAAGGATTTCCAGCAACGCCACCCCGACGTCACCGTCAACCTCACCAACCGCACCCGGCCGTTTCTGTTCGCCGATACGCCCTTCGACGCTGCCGTGTATTTCGGCGACGGCGACTGGTCGGGTACCCAGGCCCACAGGCTGATGGGAGAGAACCCGGTACCCGTGTGCAGCCCTGCGCTGCTGCACGGGCTGCCGGCCCTGGAGGCACAGCGTATTGCCGAACTGCCACTGCTGCAGCAGAGCACACGCCCGTACGCCTGGCGCCAATGGTTCGCCAGCGCAGGGCTAAGCGTGGAGGGGGACATGACCGGGCCTCGCTACGAACTGTTTTCAATGCTCTCGCAGGCGGCCATCCACCAGATGGGCATCGCCCTGATCCCTCCATTTCTGATCCAGCGAGAGTTGGAGGAGGGTAGGTTGGTGGTCGCTAACAGGCATGTTCTGAGCAGCCACAAGGCCTACTATCTGATGATTCCGGAGCGCAAGGTACAGTCGGCATCCCTGGTTGCCTTCCGTGACTGGCTCACCGAGCAGTCACACGCGTATATAAAGACAGCCAGCGCTAACTGACCCCGTAGTCAGCTTTACCCAAAGCCTACAGATATAAATATATGTCGCACTTGATTAATTTTCATGAGCTGCACCAAAATGGTCGCCAGCCCCTTCACAGCACGTTTTGAAGCGTCATTTTGCGACATTCACCTTTCCAAACACGAATTAGGCAGAATTTATTCTGTTTTTTAGCCTAATCTGCCGACTGCCCGAATTTGCAGGGCTGCGTGAGATGCACTGCGACATGCAGTCACAGGGTGACTTGTAGTTTTACGATGGTTTCGCTCCAGAATGGCTTGTAGGGCCTGAGGTTCGTCTGCAAAATGCTTCGCCCGCCCAGGATTCGGCGGGTTGGGGCTCGATAGCCGCCCCAGCACACCACCCGAAGTGTGCTGGCATTTACAAAGACAAAAGGTCACCGCAGGAGAAATGTCGTGCACATAGGTGTTCCTCTCGAAACGCAGGCCGGTGAGGCCAGGGTCGCTGCGACCCCGGAAACCATCAAGAAACTCATTGGCCAAGGCCATCAGGTCACGGTGCAGCGCGGGGCAGGGCTCAATGCCAGCATTCCCGACAGTGCCTTCGAAGCGGTGGGTGCGGCCCTGGGCAGCGCAACTGATGCCTACGGCGCGCAACTGGTGCTCAAGGTGGTCGCGCCAAACGACCAGGAGCTGGCGCAGGTCAAGCCTGGCACCTTGCTGGTGGGCATGCTCAACCCGTTCAACAGCGAGCTGATCGCCCGAATGGCCGAGCACGGCGTCACTGCCTTCGCCCTTGAAGCAGCGCCACGTACCTCACGCGCTCAAAGCCTGGACGTGCTGTCGTCCCAGGCCAACATCGCAGGCTACAAGGCCGTGCTGTTGGCAGCGCAGCACTACCCGCGCTTCATGCCGATGCTCATGACCGCGGCCGGCACCGTCAAGGCCGCGCGCGTGCTGATTCTGGGTGCCGGTGTTGCCGGCTTGCAGGCCATTGCCACAGCCAAGCGGCTGGGTGCCGTGATCGAAGCCTCCGACGTACGCCCCGCAGTAAAGGAGCAGATCGAGTCGCTGGGTGGCAAATTCATCGACGTGCCCTATGAGACCGACGAAGAGCGCGAGTGCGCCGAAGGGGTAGGCGGCTACGCACGCCCAATGCCGGCCAGCTGGATGCAACGCCAGGCACAGGCTGTGCACGAGCGCGCCAAGCAGGCAGATATCGTCATTACCACGGCGCTCATCCCGGGCCGCAAGGCGCCTACCTTGCTCAGTGCCGAGACCGTTGCCCAAATGAAACCTGGCTCGGTGGTGATCGACCTGGCAGCCGCGCAGGGCGGCAACTGCCCACTGACCGTCGCCGATCAGGTGGTGCAGGCGCACGGCGTAACCATCGTCGGGCCGACCAACCTCCCCGCGCAGGTAGCCGCCGACGCCTCGGCATTGTATGCCCGCAACCTGCTGGACTTCATGAAGCTGCTGTTCGACAAGGACGGCGCGCTGACCATCAACCTGGAAGACGACATCGTCGCGGCCTGCCTCATGTGCCGCGACGGGCAGATCGTCCGCAAGAACGGCTGAGGAGCACGACAATGGAAGACATGCTGATTTCCCATGGCATCTACAACCTCATCATTTTCGTGCTGGCGATCTACGTGGGCTACCACGTGGTGTGGAACGTTACCCCGGCGCTGCACACCCCACTGATGGCGGTTACCAACGCCATTTCTGCCATCGTCATCGTCGGCGCGATGCTGGCTGCGGCACTGACCGTAACCCCCGCCGGCAAGGTGATGGGCACCCTGGCCGTGGCGCTTGCGGCAGTCAACGTCTTCGGTGGCTTTCTGGTCACCCGGCGCATGCTTGAGATGTTCAAGAAAAAAACCAAGAACGAGGGGCAGAAGTCAGCATGAGCATGAATCTGGTAACGCTTCTGTACCTGGTTGCCTCGGTGTGCTTCATCCAGGCACTCAAAGGCCTGTCGCACCCCACCACGTCACGGCGCGGCAACCTGTTCGGCATGATCGGCATGGGGATCGCCATCCTCACCACGGTTGGCCTCATCTATAAGCTGGGTGCCGAGCTCGCTACTGCCGGCATCGGCTACGTGCTTGTCGGCCTGTTGGTCGGTGGTACGGCCGGTTCGATCATGGCCAAGCGCGTCGAGATGACCAAGATGCCGGAGCTGGTCGCCTTCATGCACAGCATGATCGGCCTTGCGGCAGTGTTCATCGCCATTGCTGCGGTACTCGAACCCCAGTCCATGGGCATCGTCGCCGCCATCAGCGACCCGATCCCCACGGGCAACCGGCTGGAACTGTTCCTCGGCGCAGCCATTGGTGCCATTACCTTCTCCGGTTCGGTGATCGCGTTTGGCAAACTGTCGGGCAAATACAAGTTCCGCCTGTTCCAGGGTGCGCCGGTGCAGTTTGCCGGGCAGCACAAGCTGAACCTCATCCTGGGCCTGACCACCATCGCCCTGGGCCTGCTGTTCACGTTCACCGGCCACTACAGCGCCTTCACCCTCATGCTGGCCCTGGCTTTCGTGATGGGCGTGCTGATCATCATTCCGATCGGCGGGGCAGACATGCCGGTGGTGGTATCAATGCTCAACAGCTACTCGGGCTGGGCGGCTGCCGGTATCGGCTTCTCGCTGAACAACTCGATGCTGATCATTGCGGGGTCACTGGTCGGTTCGTCGGGTGCGATTCTGTCGTACATCATGTGCAAAGCCATGAACCGCTCGTTCTTCAATGTGATCCTCGGCGGCTTTGGTGGGGATACAGATGCGGGTGCGGCACAAGGCTCGAAGGAGCAGCGCCCGGTGAAGTCGGGTTCTGCCGATGACGCCACCTTCCTGCTCAGCAACGCCGACAGCGTGATCATCGTGCCAGGTTACGGCCTGGCAGTGGCCCGCGCCCAGCATGCCCTGAAGGAACTGACCGAGAAGCTGACCCACAACGGGGTGACGGTGAAGTATGCGATTCACCCGGTAGCAGGGCGTATGCCCGGCCACATGAACGTGCTGCTGGCCGAGGCAGAGGTACCCTACGACCAGGTGTTCGAAATGGAAGACATCAACGCCGAGTTCGGCCAAGCCGACGTGGTGCTGGTGCTGGGCGCCAACGACGTGGTCAACCCGGCTGCCAAGAACGACCCCAAGTCACCGATCGCCGGCATGCCCATCCTCGAAGCCTTCAAGGCCAAGACCATCATCGTCAACAAGCGCTCCATGGCCAGCGGCTATGCGGGGCTGGATAACGAACTGTTCTACCTGGACAAGACCATGATGGTATTTGGTGACGCCAAGAAGGTCATCGAGGACATGGTCAAGGCTGTGGAGTAACCACTGCTGCTGCATTGGCCTATATAAGCAGAGCCCCGGCCTGATCCAACGGGGCTCTGCTTTTTTGATCCGGATCAACGGCAGCCAACCCTGCAGGGTCATACGACCATGGTCGCGGGACGGCAACGGGCGAAAACACTAGACTGCGCTGCAGTAGCTTAGTAGCCCGAGATAACAATCCATGTACCGTGATCGTATCCGCTTGTCCTCCCTGCACAGCAAGGTAATGAGTGCGGCTGATGCCGCTGGCCTGATCGAGGACGGCATGACCGTCGGCATGAGCGGCTTCACCCGCGCCGGTGAAGCCAAGGCCGTTCCCCACGCACTGGCCGAGCGCGCCAAGCTGACCCCGCTGAAAATCAGCCTGATGACCGGCGCCAGCCTGGGCAACGACCTGGACAAGCAGTTGACCGAGGCCGGCGTGCTCGCCCGCCGTATGCCGTTCCAGGTGGACAGCACACTGCGCAAGGCCATCAACGACGGCAAGGTGATGTTCATCGACCAGCACCTGTCCGAAACGGTGGAGCAACTGCGCAACCAGCAGCTCAAGTTGCCGGACATCGCGGTCATCGAGGCGGTGGCGATCACTGAACAAGGCCACATCGTACCCACCACGTCGGTGGGCAACTCGGCCAGCTTCGCGATTTTCGCCAAGCAGGTGATCATCGAGATCAACCTGTCGCACAACCCCAACCTCGAGGGTTTGCACGACATCTATATCCCAACCTACCGCCCCACCCGTACACCGATCCCACTGGTGAAGGTGGACGACCGTATTGGGAGCACCGCTATCCCAATCGACCCGGCCAAGATCGTTGGTATCGTCATCAGCGACCAGCCGGACTCGCCCTCCACCGTGTTGCCGCCCGATGGCGAAACCCAGGGCATCGCCGACCACCTGATCAACTTCTTCAAGAAAGAAGTGGCGGCGGGGCGCCTGACCAACCGGCTGGGCCCGTTGCAGGCCGGTATCGGCAGCATCGCCAACGCAGTGATGTGCGGCCTGATCGAGTCGCCATTCGAAGAACTGACCATGTATTCCGAGGTGCTGCAGGACTCCACCTTCGACCTGATCGATGCGGGCAAGCTGCGTTTCGCCTCTGGCAGTTCGATCACCTTGTCCTCGCGCCGCAACGCTGACGTGTTCGGCAACCTGGAGCAATACAAGGACAAGCTGGTACTGCGCCCGCAGGAAATCTCCAACCACCCGGAAGTGGTGCGCCGCCTGGGCATCATCGGGATCAACACCGCGCTGGAGTTCGACATCTACGGTAACGTCAACTCCACCCACGTGTGCGGTACGCGCATGATGAACGGCATTGGTGGCTCGGGCGATTTCGCGCGAAATGCGCATTTGTCGGTATTCGTGACCAAATCGATTGCCAAAGGGGGAGCCATCTCCAGCGTCGTACCCATGGTCAGCCACGTGGACCACACCGAGCACGATGTCGACATCCTGGTCACTGAACAAGGCCTGGCCGACTTGCGTGGCCTGGCGCCGCGGGAGCGGGCGCGGGTGATCATCGATAACTGTGTGCACCCAGACTACCGCGCCGCGCTGAACGACTACTTCGACAGGGCCTGCGAGCGAGGTGGGCATACCCCGCATATCCTGCGCGAGGCACTCAGCTGGCATGAAAACCTGGAAGAGACGGGGCGCATGTTGGCAAGCTGACCGGCAACCCGCCTGCTTGTGCAACACAATCGAGGGCCGCGATGCGGCCCTTTTTCTTTGCCTGCTACAAACTGCCAGGCATTACCAAAATAAACTGTACTACTGTACTGGTTAAACCTTCAGTTCTCTGCCTGACCAGCCGAAAAAACCGCCAAGATGCACCAAAATAAGGCAGACCAATACAGTTAGGCTGCTTTCGGGTGCAACAGTACCGTTACACAGTTAACTGGCCCATTATCTTTTGAAGGAACTGTATCTACTGTTATGGACAAGAGGGGAGGATCATTGGCATCAGTTAAATCACTATCTAATGCCGCCATAAGCGGAAGGATGATCATCATGGAACGTACCCTCAGTTCCGGTCTGGTTTTTGAAAGCGAAGCTCAGCAATCCCACGCCTCTCTGCCTCTGCGTGTAGCCTCCACCCTGCTGTTGTGGCAGCGCCGCATGGCCAGCCGTCGTCAACTGGCTCGCCTGGACGCCCGCCTGCTGGCGGATGCCGGTATCAGTGAGTCGCAGCGTTACGAAGAGCTCAGCAAGCCTTTCTGGCGCTAAGCGCTGGGTTGCCAGCCAGGCTGGCACCATGAACTTCCTAAACCCGCCGCAGGCAACTGCGGCGGGTTTTTTGTTGGTGTGAATAGCGACGCCAGTCTCGTACCAGTACAATTTCCCTTGCATTGCATGAGACAGGTACAGTTGTTGCCAACGGCTGTGTTTAACATTCTGATACACCTACGCGTGATACGCTTCGGCCAACAGTCTGGTAGAACCCACCTTTGTGGGTGTCCAAAACCGCCACATTAACGTCCCAGTAGCATTACGACCCAAGCCAGGAGTTTCCCTACATGCCCCGTAACTATCTGATTGGCGCTGCCTTGATGCTGAGCCTGGCCGGCACTGCACAGGCCAGCAGCTTCATCGTGACCACCGACAGTGTGGTCGGCGCGGTAGCGGCCTCCACCGATGCCACCTCCGACGCCACCTCGTCGCTGCGCGACGACAAAGTGGTGCAAGCGGCGCGTGACGACGCCGCCAGCTTCGTCGCCAGCCAGGGTGATATCCGTGGCGCCAAGCTGGAAAGCGCGTTGCTGCACATCCGCTCACAAATGCCAGACCTGCAAGCCAGTGACGCACAACTGGCCCAGGCTATCCTCGCACTCTGAGCAAGCTCCGGCTGCCTCGTTCAACCACCATGCGCTATTTGTTGCTGCCGTTGCTGTGGCTCGCCAGTATCGCGGCAGCCCACGCCATGGATACCACCACCCAGGGGTTGGTGATTTCCGGCTATGTCACCAGCCAGGTCACCAGCGCGCCGTTCGACCGCAAACTGGTGCTAAAGGCGCGCGATGACGCTGCAGCCTTCGTGGCCAGTGGAGGGCAGTTGCGGGGTGCATGGCTGGAAGCAGCGCTGGCATCATTAAGGCGCGATTGTACGTGCGGTGGCGCCAGTGACCTGGAACTGGCGCAGGCTATCCTCGTCCAATAACTACCCCTCACTCCCTGTATTTTCGGAGATGCTCCATGCGCAAACCGCTGATTGCCGCGACCCTCGGCATGCTGTTGCTGGCCGACCTGGCTCAGGCACAGACCCTGGTGGCCACCAGCAACATCATCGTGCGTGCCTTTGGCCGCTCGATTGACTTCACGTCCGATACCACCACCTCCATCCGCGACTCGAAGGTGGTGCGTGAAGCCCATGACGACGCCGCCAGCTTTGTCGCCAGCAACGGCGACATCCGCGGGGCCCAGCTTGAAGCCGCCTTCGACACATTGCGCGAACGCGTGCCGCAGGCACGTGACGCCAGCGACCAGGTGCTGGCCGAAGCCATTCTCGCGCTGTGAACACCGTGCGTGCCTGGTTGCTCGGCTGCGCCCTGACGCTGACCGGCACGCCCGCACTGGCAGACCTGCAGCTTGAGCTGCAGGTGGCCGGCCTCGACGCGCAACAGGTAGAGGCCAGCCAGAGGCTGCTCGACGAGGCCATGGCCAAACTGCCACCTCTGTTCAAGCAGCGGCTTGACCGCACTGTTCAGGTCGGCTGGAGCGACCACATGCCGGCCAACGCCTACGGCCAGGCTTCCCCGGTGTCCACCCTCGAACTCAACCGGCGCCTGCTACCCAGCCTTGCCGACGGCAGCGCGGCAACTGAGCCTACGCAGCGCCCTCATGGCACCGTGCGCGCAGAGCTGCTGGCCACCGTGCTGCATGAACTCACCCATATCTACGACCGCGCCCGGCTGTGGCCCAGCCAGGAGCAGTCGCTGATCGCGCGCTGCAAGCGCCAGCAAGGCACGCTGGGCAAAGTGGGCTTGCCCGGCCAGTGCCGCGGCCAGGCCGAGCGCCGCTTCACCCTCAGCGACGACCCGCGCCTGCTCGACCTGGCCGGCTGGCAGCAATACGTAGGCCGGCGCGGCGAGCGTGAGCAGCACAACGGCCAGTTCGTGCGCAGCCCCGACAGTTACGAACTGAGCACCCCGAAGGAATACATCGCGGTCAACATGGAGTACTTCCTCCTCGACCCGAGCTACGGGTGCCGCCGCCCGGCGCTCAACCAGTACCTGCGCGACCATTTCGGCTGGGCGCCCCCTCAGGACACCTGCGCCAAAACCCTGCCGTTCATCAACGCCGGCAGCGACTTCGCCCGCCAGCCACTGGGTGAAGTGGACCCCGAGCGTGTGTACGAAGTGGACTTCCTGCTGGCCGAAGCCAATCAGAACCTGGTCAGCCGCTGGGGGCACAGCATGTTGCGCCTGGTCATCTGCAAGCCAGGCCGCCCACGGGGCCCGGACTGCCGGCTGGACCTGGACCAGAGCCTGGTGCTCTCGTACCGCGCATTCGTCAATGACGTGCAGTTGTCCAGCTGGGATGGCCTGGTAGGGGTGTATCCGTCACGGCTGTTCGTATTGCCCCTGGGCCAAGTGATCGACGAGTACACCAAGACCGAGCTGCGCAGCCTGGCTTCCGTACCGCTCAAGCTCAACCGGGAAGAGATCGAAAACCTGGTGCGCCAGGCGGCGGAAATGCACTGGAGCTACGACGGCAATTACTGGTTCCTGTCGAACAACTGTGCGGTGGAGTCGTTGAAGCTGTTACGCAGCGGCACTGCCAACCCCAAGCTCAACGACCTCGACAGCATCATGCCGAACGGCCTGCTGGCCGTGCTCAGCGGCCGCGGGCTGGCCGATACCCGCGTGCTCGACAACCCCCGCGAAGCGCTGCGGCTGGGTTACCGCTTCGATTCTTACCGGGACCGCTACCAGGCCATGTTCGAGGTGCTGAAGAAGCAGTTGCCGGTCGAGCAGAAAGCAGTGGAAGACTGGCTGGCGCTGGATGCCGAGCAACGCCGCAGCTGGTTCGCCAAGGCTGACCTGCGCACCAGCGCCGCGTTGCTGCTGCTGGAACAGGCTGGCCTGCGGCGGCAATTGCTGCTGGCCCAGGATGAAGTCAAGCAACGCTACCTCAATGCCGCGGCGCTCAAGGACGGTAGCATCGACAAGGCTGACGCCACCCTCAAGCAGATGCTCGCCAACAGTGGCTTCCTGAGCCGGCCGGCCGAACTGCTGGATTCAACCGGCTACGGGCTGCCTCAACCTGAGGAACGCAAGCACCTGGAAACAGTCAGCCGCGAACGCCAGGCGCAACTGCTGCGGCTGAGCACCAGCCTTGACCAGGAGGTGAGGGCGCTGCTGGAGCCGTCGAGGGCCAAGCAGATTGCTGCAGTTGAAGCCAACGTAAAACAGATCGGCGAGCACCTGCGGGCGCTGCACAAGGCAGCGGGTGGCCTGCAGTTGTGACTGTGCTGGCCATACAACCCTATAACCTTTCGCCAAACTCCGCAGGCAAATGCTCGTCCAGGTGCAACCAAGGCACCCGGCTACCCACCCAGATATGCCGATTGGCCCGCACCCGTTCCGGCTGCTCCAGCGTCGCGACCGTTACATCCACCGTGTCAGGGCTGTGCGAAGTCACCAGCGCCAGATGAGCACCGCAGCGCCCGCAAAAATAGCGGCTGCAACTGGCCGGTGCCACATAGCAGCTCGGCACCCCCTGCAACCAGCTGAAGCCCGAGCGGGGCAGCGTGACCCAGGTCACCACCAGCCCGCCACTGACCCGTCGGCAAATGGAGCAATGGCAGTGGGCGACATCTGACAAATCGCCCTCCAGCCGGTAGCGCAGGGCGCCGCAATGGCAGCCTCCTTCCGTCATATCACCCATGCATAACCTCCTGTCGACTTTGTTGCAGCGAAAGCTGGCTGAAAGCTTGCCCACCTAGGATAGCCCCCATTGCCGGCACAGACCGGTCAGCCAGGGCACGGAATACCGCGCCCGGCGCAATCCAACAACAACAATGGTGACCCCGATGCCTTTCCGTGCCCGACTCGTCGTAGCCCACATCCTGCAGCTCCATGCACAGCGCCCTAAGCGCTGACCCGCCCGAATCGCCTTAACTTTCGCGCCCCGCCTGGAGTACTGCCATGCTGACTTTCCTTGGCTTTGCCATGGTCATCACCTTCATGTACCTGATCATGACCAAGCGCCTCTCGGCCTTGATCGCACTGATTCTGGTACCCATCCTGTTCGCCATGTTCGGCGGTTTTGCCAGCAAGATCGGCCCCATGATGCTAGAAGGCATCAGCAAACTCGCGCCCACCGGCGTGATGCTGATGTTCGCCATCTTGTATTTCGCCCTGATGATCGACTCCGGCCTGTTCGACCCGGCCGTGCGCAAGATCCTCAAACTGGTCAAAGGCGACCCGCTGAAAGTGTCGGTGGGTACCGCCGTGCTGGCCCTGGTGGTTTCGCTGGACGGTGACGGCGCTACCACCTACATGATCTGCTGCGCGGCCATGCTGCCCATGTACAGCCGCCTGGGCATGAGCCCGCGGATCATGGCCGGCCTGACCATCCTGGCCGGCGGCGTAATGAACATGACCCCGTGGGGCGGGCCGACTGCACGTGCAGCCAGCGCACTGCACGTCGACCCTTCGGACATCTTCGTCCCGATGATCCCCGCCATGTTGTTTGGTGTGGTGGCCATCCTGGGTATCGCCTACCTCTACGGCAAGCGCGAGCGGGCTCGCCTGGGTGAGCTGCACCTGCCCACTGACGATATCGACCACAGCGAAATCAGCGTGTCGCAGTACCCGGAAGCCCGGCGCCCCAAGCTGCTGTACTTCAACGGCGCCCTGACCGCCGCCCTGATGGTGGCCCTGATTGCCGGTGTACTGCCGTTGCCCGTACTGTTCATGATCGCCTTCAGTATCGCCATGATCGTCAACTACCCGTGCCTGCAGCAGCAGAAGGACCGCATCGCCGCCCACGCCGGCAGCGTGCTGGCCGTGACCGGGCTGATCTTCGCAGCCGGCATTTTCACCGGCATCCTGTCGGGCACCGGCATGGTCGATGCCATGTCCAAGAGCCTGCTGGCGGTCATCCCCGAAGCGCTGGGCCCCTACCTTGCGGTCATCACAGCCATCGTCAGCATGCCGTTCACCTTCTTCATGTCCAACGATGCGTTCTACTACGGCGTGCTGCCCGTGCTGGCCGAAGCCGCCAGCCATTACGGCATCACCCCGGTCGAAATGGCCCGAGCGTCAATCGTCGGCCAGCCCGTGCACCTGCTCAGCCCCCTGGTACCCTCCACCTACCTGCTGGTGGCCCTGGCCGGCATCGAGTTCGGCGACCATCAGCGCTTTACGCTCAAGTGGGCGGTGCTGGTATGCCTGTGCATAATGTTTGCCGCGCTCTTGATGGGCATCTTTCCGCTGTTCAGTAGTCTTTAATACACTCGCATTCTCCCTTGCCGCACGCCTGGCGTGCGGCCTTTACCGCTTGAAGGAAAACACATGGAATGGCTGACCAGCCCGGAAATCTGGGTTGCCTTTTTCACCCTTACCGCACTTGAAATCGTGCTGGGGATCGACAACATCATCATGATCTCGATCCTGGTCAGCCGCATGCCCAAGCACATGCAGCCGCGCACCCGGATCTTCGGCCTGGCCTTGGCCATGGTCACCCGCATCATGCTGCTGCTGTCCATCACCTGGGTGATGCGCCTCACCAACGACCTGTTCGTGGTGCTGGGCCAGGGCATTTCCGGGCGTGACCTGATCCTGTTCTTCGGTGGCCTGTTCCTGTTGTGGAAAAGCTCCCAGGAGATCTACCACGGCCTGGAAGGCGAAGATGAAAACGCCGAGGAGCCCAAGGGCTCGGGCGGCAAGTTCTTCTACACCATCATCCAGATCGCGATCATCGACATCGTCTTCTCGCTGGACTCGGTCATCACCGCAGTGGGCATGGTTTCGCACGTACCGGTCATGATCGCCGCCATCGTGGTCGCCGTACTGGTGATGATGGCCTGCGCCGGCGCCATCAGCGACTTCATCGACAAGCACCCTTCGTTGAAGATGCTCGCCCTGTCGTTCCTGATCGTGGTGGGCACCGTGCTGATCGCCGAAGCATTCGACGTGCATGTACCCAAGGGCTATGTGTACTTCGCCATGGCGTTCTCGCTGGCGGTGGAAGCCATCAACATCCGCATGCGCACCGCCGTTGCCCGCAAAGCCGGCAAGGATCACGACCCGGTGAAACTGCGCAAGGACATCCCGGGTCAATAAACCCAGGAAGCCGCAAATCCCAAAGGGCCTTTCCAAGGCCCTTTTCTTTTTTGGGCAGCCCGCCCCATGGCATAAATGTTTCAAAATGATGACTGCCATGCGAAGCTGGCGATCGCTGCACAAAACAACTAAAGCTTTGAGTGGGCAATGGAAATTTCCACGTGCCCGCGCTTCGTCTTCTGGCCCACTGGCCAGTGCAACAGGGGGTTCCCGCCATGCTGACCCTACTCAACCTGCTCTCGGCAGTCACACTCCTGGTGTGGGGCACGCACATCGTGCGTACCGGCATCCTTCGGGTGTTCGGTTCCGACTTGCGGCGCATCATCGGCCAGAACATGGACAAGCGCCCGCTGGCGTTCATTGCCGGCATTCTGGTGACGGCCATGGTGCAAAGCAGCAACGCCACTGCCATGCTGGTGACCTCATTCGTGGGCCAAGGCCTGATGGCCATGACCCCGGCACTGGCGATCATGCTCGGGGCAGACGTGGGCACGGCGCTGATGGCGCGGGTGCTCACCTTCGACCTGTCGTGGCTGTCGCCGCTGCTCATCTTCCTGGGCGTGATCTTTTTCCTGTCGCGCAAGCAGACCCGCGCCGGCCAGCTTGGCCGGGTGGGCATCGGCCTGGGCCTGATCATTCTTGCGCTGCAACTGATCGTGCAAGCCGCCGCGCCCATTACCCACGCCCAAGGGGTGAAGGTGCTGTTCGCCTCGCTCACCGGGGATATCCTGCTCGATGCTCTGGTAGGTGCCATGTTTGCCATGGTGTCCTACTCAAGCCTGGCGGCGGTGCTGCTCACCGCCACCCTGGCCGGTGCCGAGGTAATCAGCCTGCCGGTGGCGATCGGCCTGGTGGTCGGGGCCAACATCGGCAGCGGCCTGCTGGCCTTTATCAGCACCAGCATGCAGAACGCGGCCGGGCGCCGGGTAGCACTGGGCAGCCTGCTGTACAAACTCATTGGCCTGGTGCTGATCATCCCGGTGCTGCACCCGCTGGTAGCCTGGATGGACTCGCTAAGCTTCAGCCCCCAGGAGCTGGTCATCGGCTTCCACCTGCTCTACAACACCCTGCGCTGCTTGATCATGCTGCCTACCGTCAAGCCCATGGGCCGGCTGTGCAACAGCTTGTTGCCAGAACGCGAAGCCAGCAATGGCCAGATACGCCCACGCCACCTCGACGCCTCGGCGCTGGAAACCCCTAGCCTGGCCTTGGCCAATGCCGCACGCGAAACCCTGCGCCTGGGCGATATCGTCGATAACCTGCTCGAAGCCATGCTGGGTGCACTGCGCGGTACCCAGGCTGCCCTGCCGCAACAGGTGCGGGCGTTGGGCGAAGATGCAGAAGCCCTGTACAGCGCCATCAAGCTGTACCTGGCGCAGATGGCCCGCGAAGACCTCAGCGAGCATGACAACCGCCGCTGGGCCGAGATCATCGAGCTGGCGATCAACCTGAAACTGGCCTGCGACCTGGTCGAACGCATGTTGCGCAAGGTGCAGCAGCAGAAGACCAGCCAGCGCCGCGCCTTCTCGCAAACAGGCCTGGAAGAGCTGACCGGCCTGCAGGAACAGCTGCTGGCCAACCTGCGCCTGGGCCTCTCGGTGTTCCTCAGCGCAGACCCGGAAAGCGCCCGCCTGCTGCTGCGGGAAAAGCGCCGTTTTCGCGCCCAGGAACGTCGCCTGGCTCACGCCCATGTCAGCCGCCTGCAACGCAAGGTGGTGCAAAGTATCGAAACCAGCTCACTGCACCTGGAACTGATTGCGGACATGAAGCGTTTGAACTCTTTGTTCTGTAGCAGTGCCTATGTGGTACTGGGCGGCTCGGACACGGGCGGGCTGATGCTCGACAGCGTGCCGGACGAAGCCCCTCTGCCATGATTGTGCCGACCCGAGGACCCTAGCTCGCCCATGCGTTGCCTGATGTTCATCTGCCTGCTGATCTGCAGCCTGCCTTCGTTTGCCCTGGACCGTTCGCGAGTGGAAGGTTATCTGTTGCCCAACGGCCTGCAGGTCATCCTGAAAGACGGCTACGAACGGGATCATGTATCGATCCGCCTGGTGGTAGGCGTAGGCCTGGACGACTTCGGCTGCGAGCAGAAAGAACTGCCGCACCTGCTTGAGCACCTGCTGTTCAGCGGTATCGACGAAGCAGGCGAGGGTGGCCTGGAGCGGCGCCTGCAGGCGCTGGGTGGTGAGTGGAATGCCTACACCAGCAATGCCGACACTACCTTCGTGATCGAAGCCCCGGCGCGCAACCAGCGCAAGGTGCTGGACCTGTTGCTGGCGATCCTGCAAGACACGCACATTGATGCCAAGGCACTGGCTACCGCCAAACGCATCATCGAGCGCGAGGACGGTGGCCACTACGGTCATCTGCAGCGCTGGCTGGACCGCCAGGACATCGGCCACCCTGCCAGCCAGCAACTGGCCACCGAACTGGGCCTGAAGTGCCCGGAGCGTTCCAACCTGGATGACATGACCCTGGAACAGGTACAAGGGCTGCGCGAACGCTGGTACGCGGCCAACAACATGACGCTGATCATGGTAGGTGGCCTCGATCGCCTGCTGCCCGCCTACCTGGAGCGCACCTTCGGTGAACTGCCGGCTACCGAGCCCGAAGAACGCCGCGACCTGGAAACCATCAGCCACAAGGCAGACCAGCGCCGCGACCTGATGCACGGCTGGCTGGGTGATAGCGCCAAACTTCACTGGCTGTTCATCGAGCCGGTGCTGGACAACGATCACCAAGCCACCCTCGACCTGCTGTCGCGCTACCTGGACTGGGCGTTGTACGACCAACTGCGTTTGCGCAACGGCCTGTCCTACGGCCCCTCAGTACAACGTGAAAGCTATGGCGACACCGGGCTGATCAGCCTCAATGCAGACCTTGAGCGTGACGACATCGGCCGCGCCGTTGACGTGATGCAGTCGCTGTTCGAGCACCTGCGCAAGGACGGCCTGGATGCAGACACCTTCGCCCGCATCAAGCAGGCCAGCATCGCCAGGGAAAGCTGGAGTACCCAGGGCAACAGCGCGCTGGCCGATTATTACTGGGGGGCGCTGAACGACTACACCGATGGTCGCTTCGCCAGCCCAACCCGCCAGTTGCGCCATGTCACGCTCGAGCAAGCCAACCAGGCCCTCAGGCAGCTGCTCAAGGGCGACGGGTATATCCGCATCGAAAAACCGCTGCTCGGCTACGACGAGCTGTATGGCCTGGTGTTTCTGGTGCTCGGGCTGATACTGGCGGCTGGCCTGCTGCGCTGGCGCCGGCAGGCGCCCCACAAGCCCAGTGGTGCTACACGGCAGCGGTGAATCGGCGGTATTCTTTTGCCGGTATCGGGCTTGCGGTCGCTTGCGCGTCATGGGCCTGGTACAGCCACTTCACTCTTGCGTCGTAGCCCTCAATGCCCCCAATACCCCAGATCGTCCAGCGCATCATCGAACTGCTCAAACGCTACCCGGGCGTCATTGCCCTGGGCGGTTTTCTGTCGGGTATCGGCAGCTTCATCCTGGTCGACCGGCAGGCTGGCCTGGCCAGCTGGGTAGCGGTGCTGTTGCTGGTCAGCTGGGTGTGGCTGATGCTGGAAAACACCCTGACCGGCCTGTTCGCCCGTACCTTCAAGCGTGAAATACCCCAGCCGCTGCTACGTTACGCCACGCAGATGATCCACCAGGAATCGCTGTTCTTCGTTCTCCCGTTCTTCTTCATCACCACCACCTGGAACAGCGGCCAGCTGGTGTTCACCGGCCTGCTGGGTGTGGCGGGGCTGATCTCCATCATCGACCCGCTGTACTACCGGTGGCTCGCGCCCCGGCGCTGGCTGTTCATGGCGCTGCACACCTTCACCCTGTTCGCGGCACTGCTCACCGCGCTGCCAATCATCATGCACCTCACCACCGCGCAGAGCTTCAAGCTGGCGCTGATCGCTGCCATGGCGCTCTCGTTCCCGAGCCTGGCCAGCAGTTTCCCGATCAACAGCTGGCGGCGTGGCCTGGCCCTGGTGGCCATGACCCTGGTGGTGGGCGGCGGGGGCTGGTTGCTGCGCTCATGGGTACCCCCGGCCACCCTGTGGATGACCGAGGTTGCGGTCAGTACCGAGGTGATCAACCGCCAGCCCGGCGAATCGCTGGATGAAATCGCCGCCAGCCGTATCCGCAGCAGCGGCTTGTACGCCTATACCGCCATCAACGCGCCCCGCGGCCTGAACGAGCGCATTTATCACGTGTGGCAAAAGGACGGGCAGGAAGTGGACCGCATTGCCCTGGACATTCATGGCGGGCGCAAGGAAGGCTATCGGGCCTGGACGCACAAGCAGAACTTCCCGCCCAACCCGGTGGGCAGGTGGCAGGTGAGGGTGTTGACAGAGGATGGTCAGGTGATAGGGGTGTTGCGCTTCAAGGTAGTGGACGACGCGCAGGCGGGATAAGGCAATGGCGGGTGATCCGGCGCCCACATGCGCTATGATCAGCCCCTGAGCCCTAGCGCAGAGCCTGTAGCATGGAGCCGTTGTCACCCCCCAGCGCCACCCTCGATACATCCAGCCACCCAGCCTGCCTGCGCATCGCCGGTGACTGGACGCTGGCGCACTATGCCAACCTCAGGCGCCAGAGCCAGAGCTTGCACACCCAGTACGGCGACGATGCCGTCGCCGACCTTAGCCAGCTGGGCCGCCTGGACACTGCCGGCGCCTCGCTGCTGGCTGAGCTGCTGGGGGCGCAACGCCTGGCCCGCTGTACGGCTCAGTTGCCGGAGGCAAACCGCGCACTGCTGAACACCGTCTATACCTCGGTCGAAAACTACTGCATCCCGGTGAGGGAACCTGAGCGCAATGCGCTGCTGATGCTGCTGGAACGCATCGGCTGTGCAGTGGGCACGTTGTGGCGGGACACCCTGCAATTGCTCGGTTTCGCCGGCGTAATCCTGCAAACCCTGATGCGCCGCGCCCTGCAGCCCCACCGCTGGCGCTGGACACCCGTCGTTGCGCACATCGAGCAGACTGGCCTGGACGCTGCCCCCATCGTGGCCCTGCTCACGTTTCTGGTGGGGGCGGTGGTGGCCTTCCTCGGGGCCACGGTATTGGCAGACTTCGGCGCCACTATTTTCACCGTCGACCTGGTGGCTTTTTCATTCCTGCGCGAGTTTGCCGTGCTGCTTACCGCCATCCTGATGGCCGGCCGCACTGCCAGCGCCTTCACAGCGCAAATCGGCTCGATGAAAGCCAACGAGGAAATCGACGCCATCCGCACCCTGGGGCTCAACCCCATCGAATTGCTGGTGCTGCCCAGGGTGCTGACGCTGCTGATCTCATTACCCCTGCTGACCTTCGTCGCCATGCTGTGCGGCATGGTCGGTGGCGCCGTGGTGTGCGCGTTGTCACTGGATATTCCGCCGGCCATGTTCCTGTCGCTGCTGCAAACCGACATTGGCGTGCAGCACCTGCTGGTAGGTTTGGTGAAAGCACCGTTCTTCGCGTTCCTGATTGCTGCCATCGGCTGCCTGGAAGGCTTCAAGGTCAGCGGCAGTGCCGAATCGGTAGGCGCGCACACCACTTCAGCGGTGGTGCAGTCGATTTTCGTGGTGATCGTACTGGATGCCGTTGCAGCACTGTATTTCATGGAGATGGGCTGGTGAGCACAGACAACACCGTCATCCAGGCCCGGGGTATCTGCAACCGTTTCGGGCAACAGGTGGTGCACGAAAACCTTGATCTCGACCTCTATCGGGGTGAAATCCTGGGGGTGGTCGGTGGCTCGGGCAGCGGCAAGTCGGTGCTGCTGCGCAGTATCGTGGGCCTGCGCCGCCCCGACGCAGGGCAGGTCAGGGTGTTTGGCCAGGACCTCGCCAGCCTGGGTGAAGAACAGCGCTCGGCCGTTGAAAGGCGTTTTGGCGTGCTGTTCCAGAAAGGCGCGCTGTTCTCTTCGCTGACCTTGACCGAGAACGTGGCATTGCCGCTGATCGAGCACGCCGGCCTGTCCCGTACCGACGCCGAACACCTGGCCGGGGTCAAGCTGGCCCTGGCCGGGTTGCCGATCTCGGCCGCCGACAAGTACCCGGCATCGCTGTCAGGGGGGATGATCAAGCGGGCGGCGCTGGCCCGTGCCCTGGCGCTGGACCCTGACATCCTGTTTCTTGACGAACCCACTGCAGGCCTGGACCCGATCGGTGCAGCCGCCTTCGACCAACTCATCCTGACCCTGCGTGACGCGCTGGGCCTTTCGGTGTTTCTGATTACCCACGACCTGGACACCCTCTACACCATTACTGACCGCATCGCGGTGTTGTCACAGAAGAAGGTGCTGGTGGCGGGCCCACTGGCAGAGGTTGCGCAACACCCCGACAGCTGGATCCAAGCGTACTTTCATGGCCCCCGCGGGCGCGCAGCCGAGCAGGCCGCCCTCCGTACCGGGCAGGAGCACTGAGCAATGGAAACCCGAGCCCATCACGTTCTCATCGGCCTGTTCACCGTCCTGGTGGTGGCCGGCGCCATGCTGTTCGGCCTGTGGCTGGCCAAATCCAGCGTGGACGATGCTTTCAAGGACTACGAGGTCGTGTTCAACGAAGCCGTGTCCGGGCTGTCCCGGGGCAGCGCCGTGCAGTACAACGGCATCAAGGTGGGCGATGTGTCCAGCCTGCGCCTGGACCCGAAAGACCCTCGCAGGGTCCTGGCACGCGTACGCCTGAGTGCCGACACCCCTGTGAAAGAAGACACCCAGGCCAAGCTGACCCTGGCCGGGGTAACCGGCAACTCGTTCATCCAGCTGAGCGGTGGCACGCCCCAGAGCCCGGAGCTGAAGGGAAGGGACGGCCAGTTGCCGGTGATCATCGCCTCGCCGTCGCCCATTGCGCGGCTGCTCACCGACGGTAGCGACCTGGTCACCAACATCAACCTGCTGCTGCACAATGCCAACCAGATGTTCTCCGAGGACAACATCGGCCATTTTGGCAACACCCTGGCCAACCTCGACAAGACCACAGGCGCATTGGCCGGGCAGCACGGCAGCATCACACAGGCCATCGAGCAGCTGGTACAGGCGGGCAAACAGGCCAGCGCCACCCTGGCCGAAACCCAGGCCCTGATGCGTAACGCCAATGGCCTGCTCAACAGCGAAGGGCGCCAGGCCATCGGCAGCGCCGAGCAGGCCATGCAGTCGCTGGCCCAGAGCACGGCCACCATCAACCGCCTGCTGCAGGACAACCGCGAAGCGCTCGACAACGGCGCCCAAGGCCTCGACCAGCTGACGCCAGCCATTCGTGAACTGCGTGAAACGCTCAATGCGCTCAAGGGCATTTCCCGGCAGCTGGAAGCCGACCCCAGCGGCTACCTGCTGGGCCGCGACAACCACAAGGAGTTTCAGCCATGAGCGCCACAATGCGCCTGCTGGGCGCGGCCGTGGCGATGAGCCTGGCCAGCGCCTGCTCGATCCTGCCGCACAGCGAGCCGGTCGACCTCTACCGCCTGCCAGTCGACCAGCCAAGCCGGGCGGTGCCAGCGGTGGAGTGGTCACTGCGCCTGAACAAGCCCCTGGCCAGCGAGGCGCTCGCCGGGCCACGAATTGCCGTCGTCCCCCACGGGAATGTAATCAGCAGCTACAAAGGGGCACGTTGGGCTGATGCCGCCCCCATTCTGGTACGCAACCGCCTGCTCGATGGCTTCCAGCGGGACGGCCGCGTGCAGCGCCTGAGCGCTGAC
Organism: Pseudomonas sp. S60; assembly: GCF_016647865.1. Classification (NCBI taxonomy): domain Bacteria; kingdom Pseudomonadati; phylum Pseudomonadota; class Gammaproteobacteria; order Pseudomonadales; family Pseudomonadaceae; genus Pseudomonas; species Pseudomonas sp. S60. Next base: position 22,858 of record NZ_JACVVH010000016.1, read on the forward strand.
GACAGCAACCTGCAGGGCGACTTCGAGCTGGTGGGTGAATTGCTGGCCTTCCAGACCGAATACCGCCCGGACGGGGCCGTGGAAGTGGTGGTTCGCTATGACGCGCGCCTGGTGCAAGGGCGCACCCAGCGCATCCTTGCCAGCAAGCGGTTCGAGGTGCACCAGCCGCTGGCTGATACGCAATTGCCAGCCGTCGTCGCCGGCTTCGGCCAGGCCAGCGACCAGCTGACCGGGCAAGTGGTGGGTTGGACCATCACACAGGCCGGGGCCTGGCTTCAGGCGAAGAACCAGTAGCAGACGAAGATCGCCGCCACCACGCCGGAGAACTCGGCCAGCAACGCGCAACCGACCGCATGCCGGACGCGCTGGATACCCACCGCGCCAAAGTACACCGCCAGCACGTAGAAGGTGGTTTCGGTACTGCCCTGAATGGTCGCGGCCACCAGCGCCGGGAAACTGTCCACGCCCTGCGCCTGCATGGTCTCGATCAGCATGGCCCGCGCCGCGCTCCCCGAGAACGGTTTGACCAGCGCGGTGGGCAAGCCATCGACGAATCGCGTATCCAGGCCCAGCCAAGTCACCAGGTGGCGGATACCGTCCAGGGCGATCTCCAGGGCGCCTGAGGCGCGCAGCACGCCAACCGCCACCAGCATTGCCACCAGATAAGGCAGCAGGTTCCTGGCCACATCGAAGCCTTCCTTGGCGCCCTCGACGAAGGCTTCGTACACCTTCACCCGCTTCAGCGCACCGATGACCAGAAACAGCATGATGACCCCGAACAGGGTGAGGTTGCCCAGTATGGACGACAGGTTGGCCAGCGCAGCCGCCGACAGGGTGCCCAAAAACGCCATGAAACCGCCCAGCAGCAAGGCACCGGGGATCAGATAGGCCAGCACCACCGGGTCCCACAGCCGCAGGCGCTGCATCACCGCCACGGACAACAGGCCCACCAGGGTCGAGACGCTGGTGGCCAGCAGAATGGGCAGGAACACCATGGTCGGGTCAGGTGCCCCTTGCTGGGCCCGGTACATGAAGATGGTTACCGGCAACAGGGTGAGCGAAGAGGCGTTCAGTACCAGGAACAGAATCTGTGCATTGCTTGCGGTAGTGCTGCTGGGGTTCAGCGCTTGCAGGGCCCGCATCGCCTTCAGGCCGATGGGTGTGGCAGCGTTGTCCAGGCCCAGGCCGTTGGCGGCGAAGTTCATGGTGATCAACCCCAGCGCCGGGTGCCCAGGGGGTACTTCAGGCATCAGCCGGGCGAACAGCGGGCCCAGCACCTTGGCCAGCCACTCGACGATACCGGCCTGCTCGGCAATTTTCAGAAAGCCCAGCCACAGGGTGAGGGTGCCGAACAGCAACACCATCACCTCGACCGACAGTTTGGCCATGGCGAAGATACTCTCGACCATCGCCGCGAAGATGCCAGCGTTGCCACCTACCAGCCATTGGGCCATGGCAGACACTGCTGCCACCAGGAAAAAGCCGAGCCAAAGGCCGTTGAGCATCCGCGTGTACCCCCTGAAAAATGCCCGAATGATAGCGGAAGTTGCCCCTACCGGCTTCACCCCTGGTAGGGCCGGCTTGCCGGCCATAGGGCCAACTGCACCCTACAGCCCTTACAGACAGCAAAAAGCCCCGACAAATCGGGGCTTCTGTTCAAGCAACCATCACGCTCAGCGCTTGACGGGCTCGCCAACCACCGCAGCCTGCTGCTTTTCGGCAACCAGCGAGGCGTAGTACTGCTCGCCCTTGGCCGCATCGTACATGCCTTCCCAACGGGAGATCACCAGCGCCGCCAGGGCGTTGCCGATCACGTTCAGCGCAGTACGGGCCATGTCCATGATGCGGTCGACACCGGCGATGAAGGCCAGGCCTTCCAGCGGGATGCCCACGCTGCCCAGGGTAGCCAGCAGCACCACGAACGACACGCCCGGCACGCCCGCGATACCCTTGGAGGTCACCATCAGGGTCAGCACCAGCAGCAACTGCTGGCTCCACGACAGGTCGATACCGTACAGCTGGGCGATGAAGATGGCCGCAATGCTCTGGTACAGGGTCGAGCCATCGAGGTTGAAGGAATAGCCGGTTGGCACCACGAACGAGCAGATCGACTTCGGCGCGCCGTACTTCTCCATCTTCTCGATCACCCGCGGCAGCACGGTTTCCGAGCTGGAGGTGGAGTAGGCCAGAATCAGCTCATCTTTCATGATGCGCATGATCTTGATCACCGAGAAACCAAACAGCCGCGCCACCAGGCCCAGCACCATGAAGGCGAAGAAGGCGATGGCGAAGTACACCAGCAGCACCAGCTTGGCCAGCGGCAGCAGCGAGCTGAAGCCGAAGTTGGCCACGGTCACGGCAATCAGGGCAAACACACCGATCGGGGCGTAGTTCATGATCATGTGAGTGACCTTGAACATGGTTTCCGAAACGGCCTGGAAGGTGCGCACCAACGGGTCACGCAGCTCTGCCTGCAGGCTGGAGAGGCCCAGGCCGAACATCACCGAGAAGAAGATGATCGGCAGCATTTCGCCACGCATCAGCGCTGCAAAGATGTTCGACGGGATCAGGTTGAGCAGCGTTTCGATGAAGGCATGCTCATGCTGCACCTCAGCCGCGGTTGCCTGGTACTTGGAAATGTCCACGGTACCCAAGGTACTCATGTCGATACCGGCACCTGGGTGGAACAGGTTGGCCAGCACCAGGCCCACCACGATGGCAATGGTGGTGACGACTTCGAAATACAGAATGGTCTTGAGGCCGATACTGCCCAGCTTTTTCGCATCGCCAACCCCAGCGATACCCACGATCAACGACGAAATCACGATCGGGACGACGATCATCTTGATCAGGCGAATGAAGATGTCACCAGCTGGCTGGAGGACGTTGCTGATCCACCATGCCTTTTCCGCACTGAAGTGATTCAGTAGCGCACCGACTGCAACGCCCAGCAGCAGACCGATGACGATCTGCCAGGCGAGGCTCAGTTTTGCCTTCTTCATGTCTTTACCCTTTGTTCTAGTGGTCATGCCACCTCACGGAAACCCGCAGACCCTGCCATCGGCAAATTCCGGCGGTAACGCCTTCCGCAAGGCAACGTGTTGTAAGGACAGCGCAGGCGGGCGTGAGGGCGCCCTGGCCGGCGAAAAAGGCGGCAACTATTGCGATGGCAAAAGGGGAAATCTAATGCCTGAAATGCATAGCCCATACCGATAACGCATAAGGATTTCAGCGTTATTGAGCCCTGCAATGAGCCTGGATGGTCCGCGTTCGGGATACCGAACAAGGCCATAGCGCCAAATCAAGGCAGAAATGACAGTAGCGGAAGGTAGGAAGATTCAGCTTGTTCGACAATCCGAATGGCAAAAATGCCACCCGAATGAATGAAGGGCAGGGCGAAAAAAAACTGATGTACGGTTGAGACAAAATGTGTCTTCAAACAATAAACGTGCAAGCCCAGCGCGACGGGCTCCTCGGAAGCCAGGCCTGCCATGAGCCTTTCCATGGCACCCAGCCTGACGCTTCCGATTCCGCCTTTTCCTGACCCGGCCCACTGAATGGAGGCACTCCCTGTACCCCTAGGCCACTCCGACCCTGCAACAGCCAGAACAGCCCGGCCCCATGGTCATGTGCTGCTCCTCCTCGGAGCGGCGCATCATGGAAGGCTGACACTATAGGGCCGTTCAGCTTCCATTTCGTGACAGTGCAGGGCGTTCTACCCGTACCGTCAGCAAACACTCAATACCAGTTCGGGTCACGCTTGAGCTGGTCCTGCAGCAACGCCTTCATGCCGTCATCCGGCTTGCCGAACCAGGTGTACTTGGCGTGACGGGTCGGCGACTTGTCGCTTGGCAGGCCCTCAGGCACTTCCACCAACATGCCGTAGGCATCATCCTTGTCCCAGCTTACCGCCACGATCAGGCGCTTGTACGTGCAGTTGTTGTCTGACTCGCACAGCGGGCCGACCAGGTACTTGTCGCCATCTTCGGTCAACGCCGACATTTGCTGAGACGAACTGCCCGACAGGTTGATTACCCACTCAGGCAGGTTCTCCTTACCCTTGATGGCGTCGTGCCAAGCTTCCCTGTATTTGGCGTCGGTCCCCAGCAACTGGTTTACACGCAGTTGGCCATCATTGGCCGCCACCGCCGCGCCAGTGGCGCTCAACAGCAGAGCGCCAGCCAGAACGTTACGCAACAGGCTGCCCATTACCGTCGACCACGTCCGAAGAAGAAGGAAGCGACGAACAGAACCAGGAAGACGATGAACAGGATCTTGGCAATCCCTGTCGCAGCGCCCGCGATGCCACCAAAGCCCAGAACTGCAGCGACGATAGCGATGATGAGGAAAGTGATAGCCCAGCTCAGCATGGTGATTCTCCTTTCTTTTTGACGGCAGTGTGGGTCAGAACACCCAACGATCCTGAGGTACGACGTGTTCAACGGTGGCCGGTGAAGCGGCTTTGCCTTGCGAAGGCAGCTGCTCTGCTGCCTTTACCAGGTTACTGGCCCGCGTCGACTGGATCTGGGACAGCAAGGCGGTTTGCGCCGCCACCTGATCCGCAAGGCGGGCTGTTTGAACGCTGTAGTAGAAGAGGCAGGCTGCCAAAGTCAGCACCACCGCAACCCCCAGCGACAAGATTTGGCGCAGAGGCAGTGCAGCGACTTGCGAGTGGTTGACGGGTTGGCGGCTCATGCTGGCTCTCCTGCTGTAATTTTTGTCCAGACCTGAACAAGTAATTGCAGCCTGCGTGCCAGCTTTTAAGCCATTAAAAAGTCCTTATAAATCAACAACTTAAAATATTGAACCAATCAACCCTGGGACGTATCCTGCACGATGCCTGATTTACCTCCGTGCGAAATGCACGATCAGCCTTCCACCTTCGTCGCGACCTTGAGCATGTCTGCATCCACGCCACGCACGCCGATGATCTGCCGGGCGATCTCAGAGGCGATGGTTTTTTGCTCAGGGCTGACCACCTCACCCAACAAGCGCACCATCCCTTCCTCGCTTACAACCTTGAGGTTGAGGCCATCCAGATTGCGGCTGAAGCGGTAACTGCTCTGGATCTTGTCGACGATCCAGCCATCACTGGGTTGCGGCCCGCTGGGCAGGCCTACCGGTGCGTTCCTGGCCTTGGCCATGGCTGCAGTGTCCAGGCTGACCAGGTTGTTGACCAGGTAAACGCCGTCGGTAGTGCGCGCCACTACCCCCGCCAGCTCCTTGGCCTCGGTGCTGTCCACCCGGCCACGCAGCGTTACCACGCCGTTGTCGCTGTTTACCTCGATAGGCGCTTTTTCGGTGATGCGGCTCCAGGATAAACGCGCCCTGATCACAGCTGCCAAGGTGGCGTCCTCCACGCGCCGGGCGTAGGCACGCAGCTCAAGCGGGCGCTCGACCAGGCTCGGGTTCACCTGCAACTGGTTCTGCACCTTGTCGATGCCGGAGGTGGCCAAGGCGACATCCTCGGCCAACCGACGCTCGACAGCATTTTCCACCTCACCCGACAGCTGCGCCTGAGCACCGTCCACCTCGACCTTGATGCGGTACGGGTTCAACACCGGGTTAAGCGACAGTGCAGTTTGCAACGCCCCCTGCAGGCGAGCATCGTGCACGGCGTCAGCGGCTGCAGGGTGCGCAATTGCCAGCAAGCTGACACCCAAGGCCAAGGCGCGGAAAGGAAATGGCATGGCTTTCTCCCTTTTTGTAGGCAAAATCTGTAATCCGTCGCAACCAATGTGCCAAGCGCTGCCTCTAAGCAAATCACCGGCAGATTGCGGCTTTCAGGCATCATTCGGCCATTTGCTAGCATGCAAAGGGCAGAATCCTTCAGAATTGACCATGCAACTTGCCCGATTTTTCCCACACTAAACAAAGATATTTCCCTAAGGAGCGCAGGTAATGGAATCAGCCCAGGACAAACAAGGCCGGATTCTGCTGGTGGATGACGAGTCCGCGATCCTGCGCACGTTCCGTTATTGCCTGGAGGACGAGGGCTACAGTGTCGCCACCGCCAACAGCGCATCCCAGGCAGATACCCTGTTGCAACGCCAGGTGTTCGACCTGTGCTTCCTCGACTTGCGGCTGGGTGAAGACAATGGCCTGGACGTGCTGGCACAGATGCGCATCCAGGCCCCGTGGATGCGCGTGGTCATCGTGACCGCACATTCCGCCATCGACACGGCAGTGGATGCGATCCAGGCCGGCGCCGCCGACTACCTGGTCAAACCCTGCAGCCCGGACCAACTGCGCCTGGCCACCGCCAAGCAATTGGAAGTGCGACAGCTCTCGGCACGCCTGGAAGCCCTAGAAGGCGAGGTGCGCAAGCCCAAGGACGGCCTGGACTCGCACAGCCCGGCCATGATGGTGGTACTCGAAACTGCCCGGCAGGTGGCCACCACCGATGCCAACATCCTGATCCTCGGCGAGTCGGGTACCGGTAAAGGCGAGCTGGCCCGCGCCATCCACGGCTGGAGCAAACGTGCCCGCAAGGCCTGCGTCACCATCAACTGCCCATCGCTGAACGCCGAGCTGATGGAAAGCGAGTTGTTCGGCCACACCCGCGGTGCGTTCACCGGTGCCAGCGAAAGCACCCTGGGCCGGGTCAGCCAGGCGGACGGCGGCACCCTGTTCCTCGACGAGATCGGCGACTTCCCGCTGACCCTGCAACCCAAGCTGTTGCGCTTTATCCAGGACAAGGAATACGAACGTGTCGGTGACCCGGTTACCCGCCGCGCCGACGTGCGCATCCTCGCCGCCACCAACCTCAACCTTGAAGAAATGGTCCGGGACGGGCGTTTCCGAGAAGACCTGCTGTACCGCCTCAACGTGATCACCCTGCACCTGCCGCCGCTGCGCGAGCGCAGCGAAGATATCCTGACCCTGGCAGATCGGTTCCTGGCCCGCTTCGTGAAGGAGTATTCGCGCCCAGGCCGCGGCTTCAGTGACGAAGCACGGGCGGCCCTGCTGAACTACCGTTGGCCAGGCAACATCCGTGAATTGCGCAACGTGGTAGAGCGGGCGAGCATCATCTGCCCACAGGAAAAAGTTGAAATCAGCCACCTGGGCATGGGCGAGCAACCTGCGGGCAATGCACCGCGGGTAGGGGCCGCCCTGAGCCTGGACGAGCTTGAGCGTGCCCACATCGGCGCCGTGCTGGCGGCCAGCGATACCCTCGACCAGGCAGCCAAGACCCTGGGCATCGATGCATCGACCCTGTACCGCAAGCGCAAGCAGTACAACCTGTGAAATGGCCAACCATGAAGCTGCGCACGCGGCTGTTCCTCAGCATATCGGCGCTGGTCACCGTGGCGTTGCTTGGGTTGTTGCTGGGGCTGGTCAGTGTGCTGCAGATGGCCTCGGTGCAGCAGCAACTGGTGCGCGACACCACCCACTCGCTGGAGGTAGGCCTCAAGCTGCGCCAGAACCTGGGTAACCAGTTGATTCAGATCCTCGATGAAACGCCTGCCACTGAGAACCTTCAGGTTCTTCAGGAGGACTTCCAGCAGCTACTCGGCCAAGGGGTAGCCCAGGGCAGCGAGCGCGAAGGCTTCATCAAAGCCAGCGCGCATTATCAGGACTTCCTCAAGGCCTACCGCGAGAGCGCTACGCCTTCGCGCAGCATGGGCGTGGACCAACCATTGGGCGCTGCTTTCAACCAGGTCCGCACCGACCTGATCGACGCCCACAAGCAGGCCTTGCAATACATCAGCCGCAGTGAAGAGCAATCCCGTGACCGGGCGCTCCTGGTCAGTGGCACCCTCGGCCTGATGGGCCTGGTGGTGCTGGTGCTGGGCTTCATCACCGCACACAACATTGCCCGGCGCTTTGGCCAGCCCATCGAGGCTCTGGCCAAGGCAGCAGACCAGCTGGGCAAAGGCAACTTCGATGTCACGCTGCCGGTAACCCAGGCCAGCGAGCTCAACCAGCTCACCCGCCGGTTCGGGCTGATGGCCGATGCCCTGCGCAAACACCAGGCGACCAATGTGGACGAGTTGCTGGCAGGCCAGCAACGCCTGCAGGCCGTGCTCGACAGCATCGACGACGGGCTGCTGATCATCGACCGGCAAGGCCTGCTGGAACACCTCAACCCCGTGGCCCAGCGTCAGCTGGGCTGGACCGACAGCCGGGTCGGCAGCAGCCTGGCCGAAGCCCTGCAACGCCCGGAGCTGGAGCAACAGTTGCGCCAGGTACTGCGCGGCGGCAGCCTGGACCGGCCACCCGACGACCTGAACATGGAGGTGGACGAGGAGGCACGCCTGCTCACCTACAGCCTCACGCCCGTCAGCCACCCGCAAGGGCCTATTCTGGGCGCGGTGATGGTGCTGCACGATGTTACCGAGCAGCGCGCCTTCGAGCGGGTTCGCAGCGAATTCGTGCTGCGCGCCTCCCATGAGCTACGCACCCCGGTCACCGGCATGCACATGGCCTTCGGCCTACTGCGCGAGCGGGTGTCGTTTGCGCCCGAAGCCCGCGAGAACGACCTGCTGGACACCATCGGCGAAGAAATGCAGCGCCTGACGCAGCTGATCAACGACCTGCTCAACTTCAGCCGCTACCAGAGCGGCTTGCAAAAGCTGGAGCTTGCGCCCTGCGCCGTCGACGAACTGCTGGAGCGTGCCCAGGCGCGCTTCGCCGAACAGGCGGGGCAGAAAGACATCGAACTGGTGCTGGCCCTGGAGCCCCCGCTGCCGCGTATACAGGCCGACCTCGCCCAACTCGACCGGGTACTGGACAACTTGCTGCACAACGCCATCCGCCATACCCCGCAGGGCGGGCGTATCCGCCTGCACGCCCGCCGGCATGCCGAGCGGGTCATCGTCAGTGTCGAGGATAATGGCGAAGGCATCGCCTACGGGCAGCAGGGCCGCATCTTCGAACCCTTCGTGCAGGTGGGGCGCAAGAAAGGCGGCGCCGGCCTGGGCCTGGCGCTGTGCAAGGAGATCGTGCAATTGCACGGGGGGCGCATGGGCGTGTTTTCCCGGCCAGGGCAGGGCACGCAGTTCTATATGGCCTTGCCGGTGTAATCCACAGGGTTAACGCTGCCGCCCATGCGGCAGCTTCCCCCGCGTTACCAGCTCGGCGAACTGCCGGGCAGTGAGCGCCTTGGCGAACAACCAGCCTTGGCCGTAGTTCACCCCTTCACTGAGCAGCAGCACTGCCTGGTCTTCGCGCTCGATACCTTCCGCGATCACTCGCAAGTGAAGGTCATGGGCCATGCGGATAATGTGCGGCGCAACCCCACTGCTGGCAGCATCGTGCCCGAGGGCACCAATGAATGCCTTGTCGATCTTCAGGCAATCAACCGGCAGGGTTTGAAGGTACGCCAGGCTGCAGTAGCCAGTGCCGAAGTCGTCGATCAGCACCTGGTGCCCCTCCGCACGCAGCGTCTGCAAGTTGTCGCGTGCCACTACCACGTCGATCAGGCCGCGCTCGGTGACCTCGAAGGCGATCTGGCTCGCATCAACCCGGTGCAACGCCAGCAGCCGCGCCGCCACCTCGCCGATACGCGGCACCATGACGTCACACGCCGCCAGGTTCACCGAGATGTACAACTTTGGGTGCGACCTCAGCAGCGCGCCCAGTTGCTCCAGCACGCGCTGCAAGACGAAGTCGGTGATCTGGCGGATCTGGCCGGTATTTTCGGCCAGCGGTATGAACAGGTCGGGGCTGGTAAGAGTGCCATCAGGCCGGCGCCAGCGCACCAACGCCTCGGCCCCCACACAGCGCCGGGTGTCGAGCTGGAAGATGGGCTGGTACAGCACCTGCAACTGACCACGGCGCAGGGCATGTTGTAGCTCCGAACTCATCGACCGGCGTTGCTGTATCAGCTGCAGCACCAGCCAGCCAATGCAACAGGCCCCCAGCACACTGCCCGGGAACAGCAACCACAAAGTGCCGTTCATTCTCAACGGCAGGCTGGCGCGTGGGGCGATCAGTACAAGCTGATAATCGGGCGACTTGGTCGGCATGCGATAGATCAGGCGATCGCTGAACTCCAGCAGCGTCTTGTGGCTGCTGGACCATACAGACGGCGGCGGCCATACCTGGGCCGGGCCAAGCACGGGTATCGCCCTCGCACCGTTGTCCAGCACCACCAGCAGGCTGCCCCCCGGGGGCAAGTCCACCACATCGGTCAGGTGCCCCCGCGAGGTGGACACCAGAAACTTGCCACGGCCCAGCATCAACGCCGCCAGGTTTTCGTCAGGCTCGGTGGTTGTATTAAGCCAGTAGCTGTAGACCGGGCCCTTGATGTCCGGCGCACGCAGCGGTACGAATGCACGCTCGTCTCCCCGGTTGGAGCAGGCCGAATTGCCGTCCACGTAAGCCGCTTCGTAGATGAACCGTGAACTCAGGCCCACCCGTTGCAGGGCAGCCAGCATGGCCGGGCTGCAGCCGCGCACGGGTTGCGCCTGCAGCAGGTCGACGCCTTCACGCAACTGGCCGAACACCTGCTCCAGGCGTTCGAGAAAGCGCTCGCCTTGGGCGTTCATCTGCTCGGTTTCGCTCTGCTTCATCTGTTGCAAGGCAACACCGATGCTGGCCGTGAGCAACAGGGCAGCACTGGCCAACGCTGCCAACGTGGCCAGCATCCAGGGATGGTTGAAAATTTGGCGCAGCGTAGCGGTGGTGTCCGGCATCGAAGGCATCCAGTTGATTACCAAGGTATAGCAACTGGATCAGGATTTACCTTCGCCGTTTGGCGCTTCGTCCGAGCACGGCCTGCCCGCCTGGGCAGGGGGCCTTAGCGGGTACGGTTCAACACCTGCAATATTGCCGCCGTCTGGGCGTCCGGCAGGCCGTCGAAGCGCTGCGGCCGGAACCGCATCTGGAAGGCCGCTAGCACATGCCGGGTGGCCACATCCAACACACCGGTCTGCTCGATGGCGTAACCAAAGCGCGACAGTTCCTGCTGGTACCAGCCGACACCAGGCGGGTTGACGTCGAAATAGGCCTGCTGGCGTGCCACCGCGTTTGCATCGGGCCAAATGCCCAGGCCCTCGTCGGCCAGGCGCTTCCATGGGAACATCGGGCCTGGGTCGAGCTTACGCAACGGGGCGATGTCGCTATGGCCGATGATGTGCTTTGGCTCGATATTGTTGCGCTTGACGATGTCCTTCAACAGTGCGATCAGTGACTGGATCTGCGCTTCGCTATAAGGGTGCCACACCCGGCCTGCGGGCGTGTCGGTGAAGCCCGGGTTGACGATTTCGATCCCGATCGAGGATGAGTTCAGCCAGGTACGGCCCTGCCACTGGCTGTCGCCTGCGTGCCAGGCGCGGCGGTTTTCGTCTACCAGTTGATAGACCGTACCCGGCCCGTCGCCGATCAGGTAGTGGCTGCTGACCTCGCCATGGGTGAGCAACGCCAATGAGCGTTCCAGCGATGCATTGGTGTAATGCAGCACCACGAACTGGATACGGTTGTCCTGGTTGGCTGAGGGGTGGCTGCGGTCGATACGCAGGCCCGTCGAGCATCCGGCCAGGGTGAACAGCAGCAAAGTGATCAGCGTTGTTTTCAGCGTGGAAAGCACATCGGTGGCCTCAGCAAATGAGCGCTACAGTATAACGTGCTCCATGACGGCGCGCTCGCGGGTCTAGGAGCCGCTGATCAGCCTTGCTCGATGCGGTTTCGCCCCTGTTCCTTGGCCCGGTAGAGCGCTGCATCGGCACGCTTGAGCACTTGGTCGCCGTGCTCGCCGGCCCGGAACGCACTCAGGCCGATGGAGGTGGTAATGACCACCCGCTCCCCCTTGAAATGGAACGGGCAGGCCTGTACCGCCGCGCGCATGGCCTCGGTAACCTCCAGTGCCTGCGCGGGTGTGGTCTGCGGCAGCAGCAGGACAAATTCCTCACCGCCGAAGCGGGCAATGAAATGCCGGCCGCGCAAGCGCTTGCGCAATTGATCGGCAACGATCTTCAACACCTTGTCACCGGCCAGGTGCCCATAGCTGTCGTTGATCCGCTTGAAATGATCCAGGTCGAGAATGGCCATGGCCAGGTGACCACCGTGCGCCTGCCACGCCTGCACTTCGGCATCGAGCTGCTCGCTCCACGCGGCGCGGTTGGGCAGGCCGGTGAGCGGGTCCAGCAGGGCCTTCTGGCGCTGTTCTTCCAGGTGCTCGCGATAGCCAAGGGCTTCCTGCTCCATGCTGGCCACCCGCTCGGACAACCCGTGCAGGCGGCCCGCCAGCTCCTGCTCGCGGCGGTCGCGTTCATGCTTGTGCTGGTCCATGGTAACCAGCAGGCTTTCGAGCCGGCCGTCCAGCGCCTGCTTGAGGCTCACCACATCGGCGGCGCACTGGACATCGCTCTGCAGGCCGTCCACATGCTCACGCAACTGGGTATCCAGCTCCCGCGCTGCGCTGCTGTTGTCGGCATGGCCGGCGCTGGCCTGGTGCAAATAGTCGTGAAAACCTTCCAGGCGCTCGTTGAGCAGTTGCAGGTAGGTTTCGAATTCGTGCTGGCCGCTGTCGGTGATGGCCAGCAACAGAACGGCAAGGTCATCGAGCACCGGTATCAGCTCGTACCAGTTAAGCCCACGCGCAACCCGGTCGCGCATGGCCTGCGCCTGAGCCTTGTGCCGCTCCGGCAGGCTGAGGTCATCCAGCAGGCCGATCAGGGTCTGCTGGATGTGCGCGGCCACCTGGCTGTAGGGCGGTTCTACCGCGTAGGGCAGGGCGTAGGCCTCATCGGCGGCTTCCCGGCTATCCGGCGGAAGGTGCTCGGGCGTTGGGACGGTTGGCGGTGGGGTGGCGGCTACGTGAGCTTCTGGCAACGGGTCGTTGGCAGGTTGGACTGCGGGCTCGGCAGCAGAATCGACCTCAGGGGCATGCGGTGCATCGAATGCATCGATGCTGTGCGCCGCCGGGGCCTGGGCAAGCGCCGATGGCGGCTCGATGAGCGGCGCTGGTGACGCTGGCGCTTCCGGTGCGGGTGCTGGGGCTGGGGCTGGGGCTGGATCAGCCTCAGGCACCGGGGCCGCAGGCACCTCGTCCTCACGACCCTTGAACAGGCGCTGCAGGAACCCCCCACGCGGCTCGCCAGCCGACTTGCCCAACGCTGAAAGCGCACGCTCCTGCAAGCCGCTCAACTCGCCCAACAGCGGCGGCAGGTCACGCGATTGGCTCACCCCTGCCTCCAGGCGTTTAGCCAGCTTTTTCAAAGGCCGGGACACATCGCTGGAAAGGGGCAGGCCTTGCAGTTGCCCTACCAGCGAGGTCAGTGCATCACCCACTTGGTTCATGCGGGTTTCGCGGCGCTGCTCAGAGTCCAGCACCGCCTTCTCCAGCCGCGGTATGAGCCCGGCCAGCCCGGCGTCCATATTGTCACCACGGATCACCTCGCGCATTTCCTTCATGCACTGGTCCACGATCTTGTCGCTGCCTTCAGCGGCCAGGGTACTGCGCACCAGGCCACGGCGCAGCAAGTCGAGGCGAGCCTCCCAACGCCGCTCGAGCTTCTCCTGCTGCTCGATGCTCTTGAGGTATTTTTCTTTCCAGCGCTCGGCTTCTTCGGTCATGCCTGTGTCCGCACGGGTGATACAACTGGGGCTGTCTGATACACACTGTCGGCGCACACCCCGGGCACTTTAGGGCATGCACAGCTTCAGTTGATTCAGCTCAAGGCCGGCAGCGTATCCACAGTCAATGCATCAGGCAATCGGATCTCGACGGCGACCGGAAGGTGGTCGGAGATCGGTTGGGCCAGCACCTCCACGCGCTCCAGCGTCAGGCTGGGGCTGAGCAGAATGTGGTCCAGGCAACGCTGGGGTCGCCAGCTGGGGAACGTGGCCTCCACCTGCGGGGCAATCAGGCCAAGGTCGCGCAACGGCGAATGCTCGAGCAGGTCCGTGGCATGGGTGTTCATGTCACCCATCAACACCTGGTGACGATAACCGCCAATCAGCTCGCGGATATAGGCAAGCTGCAGGGCCCGGGTCTTGGCACCCAATGCCAGATGCATCATGACCACGATCAGCGCATCCTCACCCTCGCCGAAGCGCACCAGAATGGCACCCCGCCCGGCGGGGCCGGGCAGCGGATGGTCTTCGAGCTGGTGCGGTTTCAGGCGGCTTAGCACGCCATTGCTGTGCTGGGCAAAGCGGCCAAGGTTGCGATTGAGTTGCTGGTACCAGTAGGGGAAAGCGCCCAACTGGGCCAGGTGCTCGACCTGGTTGATGTAGCCCGAACGCATGCTACCGCCGTCGGCTTCCTGCAAAGCCACCAGGTCGAAGTCGCTGAGCAGTTGGCCAATCTTCTGCAGGTTACCGGCCCGCCCGGTGTGTGGCAGCAGATGTTGCCAACTGCGGGTCAGGTAGTGCCGGTAGCGTTCGGTGCTGATGCCCACCTGAATGTTGAAGCTGAGCAGCCGCAGGCGACCATCCTCGGGCAGGCCAGGGGCCTGCAGGTGATGCTCGTTGACCTGCGGCTGGTGCAGGCCAATGCCACGCGTTGACCGGAAGCGGGGCATGGTAGCGCCGCCTACTTGGCGGCGCGCTCCTTGTCGATCAGCTGGTCGGCAACGTTCAGTACGGCCTCGGCGCCGCCGGCGGTACCCAGGTCGAAGCGATACTTGCCGTTGACGATCATGCTCGGTACGCCAGTGATTTCGTACTTCTTCGCCAGCTCTTTGGCCTGGTTGACCTGGCCTTTGATGGCGAACGAGTTGAAGGTGGCCAGGAACTTGTCCTTGTCCACGCCTTGGGTCGCCAGGAAGTCCGCCATGTCCTGTGGATCGGTCAGGCGCTTGCGCTGGTTCTGGATAGCATCGAAGACGGCAGCATGCACTTTATGCTCGACACCCATGGCTTCGAGGGTGAGGAACATCTGGCCATGGGCATCCCACGGGCCGCCGAACATGGCGGGGATACGCTTGAAGTTGACATCCTTGGGCAATTTTTCCACCCAAGGGTTGATCACCGGCTCGAAGCTATAGCAGTGCGGGCAGCCGTACCAGAACAGCTCGACCACTTCGATCTTGCCAGGGACGGAAACCGGAACAGGGTTGCTCAGCACCAAATATTCCTTGCCGGCAATAGGCTCTGCGGCCTGGACGGCAGTCATACCGAATACGCTGGCAGCGACCAGCGCAGCGCTGAGAATCAGTTTACGCATGCTTTACTCCTGAGCAGTCATGGGTCGCCGCGACGCGACCTGCACTGAGACAGGCCGGGAAGGGCTCAAGTTCTGTAGTGTAACGGCTGCGGGCAAAAAAAAGGGCGGCCGCACCGCCCTTTCATCATTGGCTGGCAACATTAACCGAATGTTAATGCAGGCCCTGGATATAGCTGGCCAGGGCTTCGATATCATGGTTGCTCAGCTTGCCGGCGATGGTGCGCATGGTCATGGCATCGCCGTCGTTGGTGCGGTTGCCTTCGCGGAAGTCGGTGAGCTGCTTGCTCACGTACTGCGCGTGCTGGCCGCTCAGGTGCGGGAAGCCGGCAAGCGCAATACCGGCGCCGTTGGGGGAGTGGCAGCCGGTACAGGCAGGCATGCCCTTGTCGAGGTCACCGCCATTGAACAGTGCGCGGCCGCGTTCGACCAGCGCCGGGTCAGCAGCCCCCACGCTGCCTTTCTGGCTGGCGAAGTACGCGGCGATATCGGCCAGGTCCTGGTCGCTGAAAGCGGCCAGCATGCCGGTCATCTCCAGCACGGTGCGCTTGCCGGACTTGATATCGTGCAGTTGTTTTTCGAGGTAGCGCTGGCCTTGGCCAGCCAGTTTCGGGAAGTTCGGTGCCAGGCTATTGCCGTCGGGGTTGTGGCAGGCGCCACAGACGGCGGTCTTGGCCTGGCCCGCGGCAGCATCGCCCATGACAGGTTGTGCAGCAGTGGCCGCACCTGCGACACCCAGGGTCAACAGCAGACTCACGACTAGTTTGTTCATCAGCTAATCCAACACGGCTAAGGGTGAAATGTTATGTATCGGGACTGCCACTCATCCAAAGGATGACCAAACGGTAGTCCTCGGCACTGCAGTCCATGCACAATCCACGCGGCGGCATAGCCTTGAAACCCTGGGTCACGTGCCTTACCAGTACCTCCATGCCCTGCGCCAGCCTTGGCTCCCACGCTACCCGGTCGCCCTGCCTGGGCGCCTGTGGCAACTGCCCGGCGTGACAGGCCGCACACGTGCGGTTGTACAACACCTCGGGATCCTGTGTAGCCTGTGCGCTGAAAACCGGCAGAAACATACCGACAGCAAGCAGCCATTTCGCCATGCGGAACGACCTTCAGGGTTGGGGGCCGCGCTGCGTTCTGTTGCGCGAGCTATTGATCGACACCCCATGCCCGTTCCCCTACGTTGGGAGAATGAGCACACAAAAACTGGGGCATTATATACTTCCGTCGTCCAAACGGAAACGACACCGCTTGCCAGGCTCAGGCCAATCGAGCCCGGCAACACCCACATCGGATATCCCATGCAAGTCAAGAACCCCATCCTCGGCCTGTGCCAGAAAGCCCAATTCGCTCTCAGCGCCGCCAAGGTCGAACAATGCCCCGACGACCAGGGTTACGAGGTGGCTTTCGCCGGCCGGTCCAATGCCGGCAAGTCCAGCGCCCTCAACACCCTGACCCACGCCAGCCTGGCACGCACCTCGAAAACCCCGGGCCGCACTCAGCTGCTGAACTTTTTCAGTCTGGACGATGAACGGCGTTTGGTCGACTTGCCGGGTTATGGCTATGCCAAGGTACCGATCCCGCTCAAACAGCACTGGCAAAAGCACCTGGAGGCCTACCTGGGCAGCCGCGAGTGCTTGCGCGGCATCATCCTGATGATGGACGTGCGCCACCCCATGACCGACTTCGACAAGATGATGCTCGACTGGTCCAAGGCCAGCAGGATGCCCATGCACATCCTCCTGACCAAGGCCGACAAGCTGACCCACGGCGCAGCCAAGAACACCCTGCTTAAAGTGCAGTCGGAAATCAGAAAAGGCTGGGGCGATGGCGTGACCATCCAGCTGTTCTCGGCGCCCAAGCGCCTGGGCGTAGAAGACGCCTACCGCGTGCTGGCCGGCTGGATGGAGCTGGAAGACAAGCCTGCGGTGTAACGCTTTGCCAAATCGCAGGCAAAAAAAACCCCGGACTTCGTATGGGGAGGGGGAAGTTCGGGGTTCAAGTCCGGACCGCTAGGGCGGGGTCCAGATATCTGCCAACACTTAACACAACATAGGAGCATCGAAAGGCTTCACCAGCCATTCAGGACCTCTGAGTCGCAATTCACCCTTTAAGTTCCTGACCGCTGCTTCAATTTGTGCGCTGTTTCATGAAACGCCATCGGCCACCGAGGTGGCCGGCATCCAGTCATGCGGCGATAAGTCGCAGAGGCTCGTGAGTTTTAACCGCTAGATCAGTGCGCTTCGTCCCAGTTCGCGCCCACGCCCGCTTCAACCAGCAGCGGTACGTCGAGTTTCGCGGCGTTACTCATGTGCAGGCGAATTTCATCTTTGACCTGTTCAACCAGGTCCTCACGCACCTCCAGCACCAGTTCGTCGTGTACCTGCAGGATCACCCGGGCGTCCAGCCCACTCTCGCTCAGCCAGTTGTCCACGTTGACCATCGCCCGCTTGATGATGTCTGCGGCAGTACCCTGCATGGGGGCGTTGATCGCCGTCCGTTCGGCGCCTTTGCGCAGGGCAGGGTTCTTGGCGTTGATGTCGGGCAGGTACAGCCGGCGGCCAAACAGGGTTTCGACAAAGCCCTGCTCCGCCGCCTGGGCGCGGGTGCGCTCCATGTAGGCCAGCACGCCAGGGTAGCGGGTGAAATAGCGGTCGATGTAGTCCTGGGACTGCTTGCGGTCCACGCCGATCTGCTTGGCCAGGCCAAACGCGCTCATGCCGTAGATCAGGCCGAAGTTGATCGCCTTGGCGCTACGGCGCTGGTCGTTGGTCACCTGTTCGAGCGCCACGCCAAACACCTCTGCCGCCGTGGCCCGGTGCACGTCCAGGTCATTCTGGAAGGCATGCAGCAAGCCCTCATCCTTGGCCAGGTGGGCCATGATGCGCAGCTCGATCTGCGAATAGTCGGCAGCCAGCAGCTTGTAGCCGGGGCTGGCGATGAACGCCTGGCGGATGCGCCGGCCCTCGGCAGTACGAATGGGGATGTTCTGCAGGTTCGGGTCGCTGGACGACAACCGGCCGGTGGCCGCCACCGCCTGCTGGTAGGAGGTGTGAATCCGCCCGGTGCGGGGGTTGATCTGCCCCGGCAGCTTGTCGGTGTAGGTGCTCTTGAGCTTGCTCAGGCTGCGGTACTGCATCAGCACCTCAGGCAAGGGGTAGCCTTGCATCGCCAGGTCGTCGAGCACCGCCTCGGCGGTGGACGGCTGGCCCTTGGCGGTTTTGCTCAAAACCGGCATGCCCAGCTTGTCGTACAGAATCGCACCCAGTTGCTTGGGCGAGCCGAGGTTGAACTGCTCACCGGCCAGCTCGAAGGCGCGTTGCTCCAGCTCGGCCATCTTCACGCCCAGCTCACCGCTTTGTACCTGCAACAAGGCAGCATCCACCAGGGCGCCCTGGCGCTCGATCTTGGCCAGCACCGGTACCAGCGGCATTTCGATGTCCATCAGCACCGGTTGTACACCGGGGGTTTGCGCCAGCCGTGCCTGCAATGCCTGGTGCAAGCGCAGGGTGATATCGGCATCCTCGGCCGCATAGGGGCCCGCCTTGTCCAGGTGGATCTGGTTGAAGGTGAGCTGCTTGGCGCCCTTGCCAGCGATGTCCTCGAAGGCAATGGTGGTGTGGCCCAGGTACTTCTGCGCCAGGCTGTCCATGTCGTGCCGGGTAGCGGTGGAATTGAACACGTACGACTCAAGCATGGTGTCGTAGGCAACACCCTGCATGTGGATGGCGGGCGAGCCGTTGGCGAGGATGTTGATATCGTATTTGGCGTTCTGCCCTACCTTGGCCTTGGCTGGGTCTTCCAGTAGGGGTTTCAGTGCCAGCAGCACGGACTCGCGATCCAGCTGGGCGGGCGCCCCCTCGTAGTCGTGCATCAATGGCACATAAGCGGCTTCGTGGGGTTCCACGGCAAACGAGATGCCCACCAGCTGCGCCCGCTGGGCATCCACGCTGGTGGTTTCGGTGTCGAACGCGATCAGTGGCGCGTTGCGCAGTTTTTCCAGCCAGGCATCGAAGCGGGCCTGATCGAGGATGGTTTCGTACTTTGCCTCGACGACCGCCGCCGGCGCTTGCACGGGGGCTACTTCATCACCTGCGCGGGCGGCATCGCGCTGCACATCGGCCACCCAGCTCTTGAATTCCATCTCGGTGTACAGCGCCAGCAGCGCCTCGCGGTCCGGCTCGCCGCACACCAGGGCGTCCACTTCGATGTCCAGTGGCACGTCGATCTTGATAGTGGCCAGTTCATACGACAAGAACGCCGCGTCGCGGTGTTCCTCAAGCTTGGCGGGCAGGCTCTTGGCGCCACGGATGGCCAGGGTGGGTACCTTGTCCAGGTTGGCGTACAGCTCGCTGAGCCCGCCACCGATACCGGTCAGCAGGCCAGCGGCGGTCTTTTCACCTACGCCCGGTACGCCTGGAATGTTGTCGACCTTGTCGCCCATCAGGGCCAGGAAGTCGATGATGTGCTCGGGCCCGACGCCAAACTTCTCATGCACGCCAGCCACGTCCAGCACGCTACCGGTCATGGTGTTGACCAGGGTAATGTGCCCGTCCACCAGCTGCGCCATGTCCTTGTCGCCCGTGGAGATGATAACCGGCCGGCCAAGCGCGGCACTGCTGCGGGCCAGGGTACCGATCACGTCGTCAGCCTCCACCCCCTCAACGCATAACAGGGGGTAGCCCAAGGCCTTCACGCTGGCGTGCAAGGGCTCGATCTGCACCCGCAGGTCGTCAGGCATGCTCGGGCGGTTGGCCTTGTAATCGGCATACAAGGTGTCGCGGAAGGTGCCGCCCTTGGCGTCGAACACCACGGCGAAGAGGCTTTCGGGGTACTGCCTGCGCAAGCTCTTGAGCATGTTCAACACACCCTTCACCGCGCCAGTCGGCATGCCCTTGGACGTGGTCAGGGGCGGCAGCGCATGGAAGGCACGGTACAGGTAGGAGGAACCGTCCACCAGGACGAGGGGCGCTTGGCTCATGTGCAGAATCAACCTTTTCGACGGGTCCGGCGCTAGAATAGCCAGAATCATTGACGACAAAGGGACTAGGTTATCATGCGTACACTCAATCGCCTGTTACTGCTCGGCCTGTTGGCAACCACGCCTGTCGTAGCCCTGGCGGCGGACGACGCGCCCTCGGCCGATCCCGAGGTGACCATTCGCACGGAAGGCGACAAGACCATCCAGGAATATCGCCAGAACGGCTTCCTGTATGCGATCAAGATCACACCGAAACATGGCAAGCCTTACTTTCTGGTACGCGCCGATGGCTCCGATGGCAATTTCATTCGTTCCGACCAACCGGACATGCTGATTCCGGGCTGGAAGATCTTCGAGTGGTAATCTGACGCGCACCGTTCACATCAACCCGGCACTTCCCGGCGGAAGTGCCTGCATGGGCAATCTTTCATCATGTCAGTCTTCACCCCCGTGACCCGGCCTGAGCTGGAAACCTTTCTGGCGCCCTACCAGCTGGGCCGCCTGCTCGACTTCCAGGGCATCGCCGCCGGTACCGAAAACAGCAACTTCTTCGTCAGCCTCGAACAGGGGGAGTTCGTGCTGACGCTGATCGAGCGTGGGCCCAGCGAAGACATGCCGTTCTTCATCGAACTGCTCGACACCCTGCACGCCGCGGACATGCCCGTGCCCTATGCCGTGCGTGACCGTGACGGCAACGGCCTGCGTGAGCTGTGCGGCAAGCCGGCACTGCTGCAGCCAAGGTTGTCGGGCAAGCACATCAAGGCGCCCAACGCCCAGCACTGCGCCCAGGTCGGTGAATTGCTGGCACACATTCACCTGGCTACGCGCGAGCGCATCATCGAACGCCGCACCGACCGCGGGCTGGACTGGATGCAGGCCGCCGGGGCCGAGCTGCTACCGCGCCTCACCGCGGAGCAGGCTGCGCTGCTGAGGCCGGCACTGGCCGAGATGGCCTTGCACAAGGCACAGATCCTGGCGTTGCCCCGGGCCAACCTGCACGCCGACCTGTTCCGCGACAACGTGATGTTCGAGGGCACCCACCTGACGGGTGTGATCGATTTCTACAATGCCTGCTCGGGGCCGATGCTCTACGACCTGGCCATTACGGTGAACGACTGGTGCCTGAACGACCAGGGCGGCGTCGATGCACCACGCGCACAGGCACTGCTGGCGGCCTATGCTGCGCTGCGACCGTTTACGGCGGCCGAGGCCGAGTTGTGGCCAGAGATGCTGCGGGTAGGCTGCGTGCGGTTCTGGTTGTCGCGGCTGATTGCCGCTGAATCGTTCGCCGGCATGGACGTGATGATCCATGACCCGCGTGAGTTCGAGGTGCGCCTGGCGCAGCGTCAGCAGGTGAGCCTGCACTTGCCGTTCGCGCTGTAAACACGCGGTCGCGCGCGCCTGTCACAGCCGTGATTGGCCCGAAACAAGCGTAGGAGCGAGCGCAGCTCGCGATGCGCCGCGCGGGCGGCGCTCGGTCTCATAGGCGCAGACTCTTTTGTGGCGAACACCTGGCGGCCATCACGCAACCTAGGCCCGGTCCCTTCACCGGCAGAATACGGTGGGGCTGGGAAGTTGTCACCGGCACAGTTTTCAGCGCCTGGGCGATCGAGCGCCGCCCGCGCGGCGCATCGCGAGCTCCGTTTGTTTCGGGCCAGTTTGGCTGCGCCCCTACGGCGCATGGCGCGTTATGGCACGGTTACAACTGCTCCAGGCACCCGGCCAGGTCATTACCCAGCTTCTCCAGCAGGCGCTCATACCCTTTGCCATCTACCGGGTCTGTACCGCCCAGCGCGTCCAGCTCGGCCAGGCGCACCGGCAACCCTGCGGTCAGGGTCTCGGCCAGGCGTGGGCGCAGGGGCGGTTCGCTGAAGACACAGGTTTTGCCCACCTCCTGCAACCGCGTGCGCATGGCTGCCACATGCTGCGCACCGGGCTGTACCTCCGAAGCCACACTGAACACGCCTGTGTGCTTCAGGCCGTACTCCGCCTCGAAGTAATCGAACGCCTCGTGGAAAACAAAGTACGGTTTGCCTGCTACGCCCGCCACCCGGGCCTTGATTCGGCCATCCAGGGCATCCAGGCGCCCATCAAAGGCCTTCAGGTTGCTCTGGTAACGGGCAGCATTGGCAGGGTCGACCTGGGCAAGGTCAGCGGCCATCTTCGCGGCAATCACCCGTGCGTTGACCGATGATAACCACAAATGCGCATCCAGGCTGCCTGGGCGGTGATCATGGTCATGATCGTCCTGGGCCTCGTCATGGGAGTGGCTGTCCTCGCCAAAGTGGCGCAACTTCATGTTCGCCAGCGACTGCACCGCCACTGTGGGTTTGCTGCGGCTGCCCAGCACCCGAGGCAAGAAGCCCTCCATGTCCGGGCCGATCCAGTACAGCAGGTCGGCATCACCCACACGCCGCACATCGGAAGGGCGCAGCGCGTAATGGTGCGGTGAGGCACCGGGCGGCAACAGCACCTCAGGGCTGCCAACCCCGTCCTGAACGGCTGCGGCAATCTGCTGCAGGGGCTTGATACTGGTCAGCACACGCACGTCGGCGTGGGCTGAGAATGCGATGAAAGCGACAAACAGGGCCAGGAATCGGGACACGGTAGGTACTCGAATCGTCTAAAACAGGTAACATAATAACGTCTCTGTCCAGAACCGTCGCTGCCCATGTCCATCACGCCGCTGGCCAACCGCCCCCATGATCATTCCCATTGCGTACACAGCGCCCTGGCCGAAGCCGACGCGCTGTGCGCGCGCCAGGGCCTGCGCCTGACCGCACTGCGCCGCCGCGTGCTGGAGCTGGTATGGCAAAGCCATAAACCGCTGGGTGCCTACGACATCCTGGCGGTGCTCAGCGAACAGGACGGGCGCCGGGCGGCGCCGCCCACCGTGTACCGCGCACTGGATTTCCTGCTGGAAAACGGCCTGGTGCACCGCATCGCCTCACTCAACGCCTTCATGGGCTGCAGCCACCCGGAACACGCTCACCAAAGCCAGTTCCTGATCTGCCGCGTCTGCCATGTGGCCATCGAGCTGGAGCAGGACAGCATCAGCGACGCCATCATCGGCAGCGCCAGGCACGTCGGCTTTACCGTCGAGAACCAGACCGTGGAAGTGGTGGGCCTGTGCAGCAATTGCCGGAGCGCGGCATGACCGACGCGCTCATCCGCCTGGAGCAGGTCGGCGTCACCTTCGGTGGGGAGAACGTGCTGGACAGCATCGACCTGTCGGTGGCACCCGGCCAGATCGTGACCCTGATCGGCCCCAATGGCGCAGGCAAGACCACCCTGGTGCGCGCCGTGCTGGGGCTGCTCAAGCCACACCGCGGTTCAGTATGGCGCCGGCCCAAGCTACGCATCGGCTACATGCCGCAAAAAATCCAGGTGGATGCCACGCTACCGCTCTCCGTGCTGCGCTTTCTGCGCCTGGTGCCGGGTGTTGACCGGGCGGCCGCCTTGGCAGCGTTGCACGAAGTGGGTGCCCAGCACGTGATCGACAGCCCGATCCAGACCGTGTCCGGTGGCGAGATGCAGCGCGTGCTGCTGGCCCGTGCCCTGCTGCGCGAGCCACAGCTGCTGGTGCTGGACGAGCCGGTACAAGGTGTGGACGTGGTCGGCCAGACCGAGTTGTACAACCTCATCACCCGGCTGCGCGATCGCCTGGGCTGCGGCGTGCTGATGGTGTCCCACGACCTGCACCTGGTGATGAGCGCCACCGACCAAGTGGTGTGCCTGAACCGCCATGTCTGCTGTTCGGGCCACCCGGAACAGGTCAGCGGCGACCCGGCGTTCGTCGAACTGTTCGGCCAGACCGCGCCAAGCCTCGCCATCTACCATCACCATCACGACCACAGCCATGACCTGCACGGCTCCGTGGTCGCCCCTGGCAACCCTGTTCATGGAGCGCACTGCAAGCATGGCTGATTTTCTTCTCTACGCCCTGCTTGCCGGTCTGTCCCTGGCACTGGTGGCCGGGCCGCTGGGCTCGTTCGTGGTCTGGCGGCGCATGGCCTATTTCGGGGACACCCTGTCACACGCAGCGCTGCTCGGCGTGGCCATGGGCTTTGCCCTGGATGTAAGCCCGGCGCTGGCAGTGACCGTGGGCTGCCTGCTGCTGGCCATTGTGCTGGTTACCTTGCAGCAGCGTCAGCCACTGGCCTCCGACACCTTGCTGGGCATTCTCGCACCCAGCACGCTGTCGTTGGGGCTGGTGGTGCTGAGCTTCATGCATGACGTGCGCATCGACCTGATGGGTTATCTGTTCGGCGACCTGCTGGCCATCAGCCCCACCGACCTGGCCTGGATCCTCGGCGGCAGTGCCCTGGTGCTGGTGCTGCTCGCTGTGCTGTGGCGGCCATTGCTGGCCGTGACCGTGCATGAAGAGCTGGCCATGGTCGAAGGCCTGCCCGTCGCCGGCCTGCGCATGGCGCTGATGCTGCTGATTGCCGTGGTCATCGCCGTGGCCATGAAGATCGTCGGGGTGCTGCTGATCACCTCACTGCTGATCATTCCAGCAGCTGCGGCGCAGCGTCACGCCCGCTCTCCCGAGCAGATGGCGCTGGGGGCCAGCCTACTGGGCGTCACCGCAGTTTGCGGCGGGCTGGCGCTGTCCTGGTTCAAGGATACCCCTGCCGGCCCCTCCATCGTGGTGTGCGCTGCAATGCTATTCTTGCTGAGCCTGGCACTGCCAAAACGGTGAAAAACCGGCGTGCCGGGGCTGCCTCTGCAACCTTGGGCGAAGTAAAGGGTCTGTAAGACCTGTTTTCGAGCGTGCGCACCTGGGTGTAGACTTGCTCGCTTTTTGCGCAAATAGAGAGTCGCAGGAATGAAGCCGTTTGCCTCCCGTTGTCTGCTTGTTGCCGCGTTTTCACTGTTTCTGGCCGCCTGTTCCCATGCGCCAGTGCAACAGGCCACCGCACCTGCCCAAGCCGATGCCTGGCAGCAGTTGCAACAAAATATTGCCAGCAATGAGCTGGCCACCGCCGAAGACCAGTTGGCCGCGCTGCAAGCGCAGGCGCCAGGTGACGCGCGTATCGAGCAATTCCAGCGCCAGCTGGCCGAAGCCTATCTGCAACGCAGCCAGATCGTGCTGCAGAAAGGTGACGTGAACGCCGCTGCCACGGCACTGGCCAGGGCCCGCGCATTGATGCCCCAGGCACCTGCCGTGATCGGTGGGGACCCGTTGACGCAAGCGCGTAAAGCCGAGCTGGCCAAGGCCGAGGCTGCGCTGCAGGCAGCCGAAGCCAAGCCCAAGGCACGGCTGATCGACCCGACAGCGCCCAGCACGGTCGTTGCGTTGAAAACCACGGATATTGGCGCAATGCGTCATCAGCTGGACGATATCGCCCAGGACGTCGTCAACTACCGATGCGAAGTGGTGTTCCAGGTGCCCCGCAGCGCTGATGCACCGTGGCTCAAGCACCTGCTTGAAAAACGTGTGCACAAGCTGGACAGCGGGTACAACCTGAAGCTCAAGCATGAGATCCAGCGTGCATTGCCGGCGCAGGTGGTTCTGGTCCCACACCAGCAATAACGTCGTAGGCCCCGCCAGCAGGCCGGCTCCAAAGGTCGCCGGCCACGGGGTGGGCCGTCAGGCTGGCACAGCCTCGGCTGCCGCTTCACGCTCCCAGACGCGGTGCCCTTCTACCGCCTTGACGAACGCGTCCACGGTTTTCTGGTCATCGCCTGTCAGCAGCCCCTTGTCCTCTTTGAGGCCAAGCGTTGCCAGCAGCTCCTTGGTCAGCACCATGGCCTTCAGGTGTTTGTAACCTTCGAGCAGGAAGTGCTTGGCCACGCCGCTGCCAGCCAGCGCATCACCAGAGGCTTTGCCCGCCGGCACGATAATGCCGTCGAACATTACCGACGGCATGCCCTCCATCGACGCATCCACCGGCAACTGCTTGCCGTCTGCGGCCTTCACCGGCGCCGAAGTCGGCCCCAGCAGCATCGGGCGGGCACTCTGGGCTTCCAGTGCCTTGACCAGCTTGTCGACACTGCCCGCATCCACGCCATTGGCCACCAGAATGGCAATCTTGCGCCCCTTGATGCCCACCTTGCCCGGCAGGTTCATCTGGCTAAGCGTAGGCGACGTCGCCTGCTTGCTGCCCTTGACCTGGACCGTGCCGGCCTTGGGGGCAGGCAGGCCGAGGTTCTCGGCAACTGCTGCCGCCAGTTTGAGATCGATGTTGGCCAGGATCTCATTCACCTGACGTGCGCGAATGGCCTCACGCTCGACCTTGCCCAGTTCAAAGCTGTAAGCCTTGATGATGTGCTGCTGCTCGGTCGGGCTCATGCTCTGGAAGAACAGACGCGCCTGGGAGAAGTGATCGCTGAACGAGTCGCTGCGCTGGCGAATCTTGTGCGCATCGATGCGTTCCTGGTAGCTCTCGAAGCCACCGTCACGGGCGCCCGGCGGGGTTTCCTTCGGCCAGCCGCCATCGATGGAGTTAGGCTCGTAGGACGCCTGGCCCTTGTGCACGATGTGCTGGTGAATGGCATCGCGCTGGTTGTTGTGGAACGGCGCAACCGGGCGGTTGATCGGGATCTGGTGGAAGTTCGGCCCACCCAGGCGGCTGAGCTGGGTATCGGTGTAGGAGAACAGGCGCCCCTGCAGCAGCGGGTCATTGGTGAAGTCGATGCCCGGCACAATGTGGCCTGGGCAGAATGCAACCTGCTCGACCTCGGCAAAGAAGTTGTCCGGGTTGCGGTTAAGCACCATCTTGCCCAGCGGTGTAACCGGCACCAGCTCTTCGGGGATGAGCTTGGTCGGGTCCAGCAGGTCGAAGTCGAACTTGTGCTCATCAGCCTCCGGCACGATCTGCACGCCCAGCTCCCACTCAGGGTAGTGCCCGGTTTCGATGGCTTCGCGCAGGTCGCGGCGGTGGTAGTCGGTATCCTTGCCCGCCAGCTTCTGTGCCTCGTCCCACAGCACCGAATGCACGCCTTCGCTCGGCTTCCAGTGAAACTTCACGAAGCTGGCCACGCCCTCGGCGTTGATCAGGCGGAAGGTGTGCACGCCAAAGCCTTCCATCATGCGCAGGCTGCGCGGGATGGCCCGGTCGGACATGGCCCAGATGACCATGTGCGCCGATTCTGGCACCAGCGACACGAAGTCCCAGAAGGTATCGTGAGCCGAGCCGCCGGTCGGCATTTCGTTGTGCGGCTCGGGCTTAACCGCATGCACGAAATCAGGGAACTTGATGGCGTCCTGGATGAAGAACACCGGCATGTTGTTGCCCACCAGGTCGAAGTTGCCTTCGTCGGTGTAGAACTTCACGGCAAAGCCGCGAACATCGCGCACTGTGTCGCCCGAGCCGCGCGGGCCCTGCACGGTAGAGAAGCGCACGAACACCGGGGTGATCTTTTCAGGGTCCTGCAGGAAACCCGCTTTGGTCAGCTCGGCATGGCAGCCATAGCTCTGGAAATAACCATGGGCGCCCGTGCCGCGGGCATGAACGATACGCTCAGGGATGCGTTCGTGGTCGAAGTGGGTGATCTTCTCGCGCATGATGAAGTCTTCAAGCAGCGAGGGCCCACGGGGGCCAGCCTTGAGGGTGTTCTGGTTATCGGAGATGCGCACACCCTGGTTGGTGCGCAGCGCCTGCCCAGTGGCGTCACTGCGGTCGGCCTCCAGGCTCTGCAGCTTGGCGTTGGTGTTGGCCTTGTCCGGGCTCTGGTTGCCCGCAGCCTCGCTGTGCTTGGGGGCGTCCGTCTTCTTGCTGGGCATGTTCGGCTCTCCTCATCAGTATTCAGGCGTGCCCGTTCGGGCTATGTTCTGGTAGTGACTGGAGGGGTTCGGTGAGCGTTCAATCAGGTTTACCAGTTGTCGACATATGCCCGTTGGCTTGGTCCAAGGCGAAATAAATGCTAAGAACAGCGGGTGGAAAAGGCTAAAATGCGCCACCCAGCCAACCGCTGACCCAAATTCATGCGCCCCACAAGGTTCGCTACGTGATCGAGTTCCAACAGGTACACAAGACCTACCGCGTCGCCGGTAGGGAAATCCCCGCCCTCAACCCGACAACCCTCACCATCGAGAATGGCCAGGTGTTCGGCCTGATCGGCCATTCCGGTGCCGGCAAAAGCACCATGCTGCGCCTGATCAACCGCCTGGAAGAGCCTTCCGGCGGCACGATCATCGTCGATGGCGAAGACGTCACCGCGTTCAACGCCACCCAGTTGCGCGGCTTCCGCCAGCAGGTCGGGATGATTTTCCAGCACTTCAACCTGCTGGCATCCAAAACCGTCGCCGATAACGTCGCCCTGCCACTCACCCTGGCCGGCGAACTGTCGCGCAGCGAGATCGACAAACGCGTCACCGAACTGCTCGCCCGCGTCGGCCTCTCGGACCACGCTCGCAAGTACCCGGCCCAGCTCTCGGGTGGCCAGAAGCAACGCGTGGGTATCGCCCGGGCGTTGTCGACCAACCCCAAGATCCTGCTGTGCGACGAGGCGACCAGTGCCCTCGACCCGCAGACAACCGCCTCGGTGCTGCAATTGCTCGCCGAGATCAACCGCGAACTGAAGCTCACCATCGTGCTCATCACCCACGAGATGGATGTGATTCGCCGGGTCTGCGACCGTGTTGCGGTAATGGACGCCGGCCATATCGTCGAGCAGGGCTCGGTGGCCGATGTCTTCCTGCACCCGCAGCACGCCACCACCAAGCGCTTCGTCCAGGAAGACGAGCAGGTGGACGAAGGCGAGCAGCGTGACGACTTCACCCATGTGCCGGGCCGCATCGTGCGCCTGACCTTCCAGGGTGATGCCACCTATGCCCCGTTGCTCGGCACCGTGGCCCGTGAAACCGGCGTGGACTACAGCATCCTTGCCGGGCGTATCGACCGCATCAAAGACGTCCCCTATGGCCAGCTCACCCTCGCCTTGATTGGCGGTGACATGGAAGCGGCCTTCGCCCGCTTCAAGGCAGCTGACGTTCATATGGAGGTACTGCGTTGATGGACGCCCTTAATTTCTTCGCCAACGTCGACTGGGCCGAAATCTGGCTGGCCACCGTCGACACCATGATCATGCTGTTCGGTTCGCTGTTGTTCACCGTGCTGCTGGGCCTGCCACTGGGCGTACTGCTGTTTCTGTGCGGCCCCAAGCAGATGTTCGAACAGAAGGGCGTTTACGCGCTGCTGTCGTTGGTGGTCAACATCCTGCGCTCGCTGCCGTTCATCATCCTGCTGATCGTGATGATCCCGATCACCGTACTGATCACCGGCACCTCGCTGGGCGTCGCTGGCGCCATTCCGCCGCTGGTGGTGGGTGCCACGCCGTTCTTTGCCCGCCTGGTGGAAACCGCCCTGCGTGAAGTGGACCGCGGCATCATCGAAGCCACCCAGTCGATGGGCGCCACCACGCGCCAGATCATCACCAGCGCCTTGCTGCCAGAAGCCCGCCCGGGCATCTTCGCCGCCATTACCGTCACCGCCATCACCCTGGTGTCGTACACCGCCATGGCCGGTGTGGTCGGTGCGGGCGGCCTTGGCGACCTGGCCATCCGCTTTGGTTACCAGCGCTTCCAGACTGACGTCATGGTCGTCACGGTGGTGCTGTTGCTGGTGCTGGTGCAAGTGCTGCAAAGCGTCGGCGACAAGCTTGTCGTGCATTTTTCCCGTAAGTAACCCCAATGGGGCAGACCCGTTCGGGGGCCGTCGCGGCCCTCACAAGGAGTGATCAATGAAGAAGCTGCTTGCTGTTGCTGCCGCCGTGGCGGCCTTTTCGGCCCAGGCCGATACCCTGACCGTCGCTGCCTCGCCGGTGCCCCACGCGGAAATTCTCAACTTCGTCAAACCACAGCTGGCGAAGGAAGGTGTAGAGCTCAAGGTGAAAGAATTCACCGACTACATCCAGCCCAACGTGCAGGTTGCGGAGAAGCGCCTGGACGCCAACTTCTTCCAGCATCAGCCGTACCTGGATGAGTTCAACAAGGCCAAGGGCACTGACCTGGTGAGCGTGACCGGCGTGCACATCGAGCCGCTGGGTGTTTACTCGGGCAAGCTGAAGAAGCTGGACGAGCTGCCTTCCGGCGCCACCGTGGTCATCCCCAACGATGCCACCAACGGTGGCCGCGCATTGCTGCTGCTGGACAAGGCCGGGGTGATCAAGCTCAAGGACAACAAGAACATCCTGTCGACCGTGAAGGACATTGCCGAGAACCCGAAGAACATCAAGTTCCGCGAGCTCGAAGCGGCGACCATTCCGCGTGTACTGACCCAGGTGGATGCGGCCTTGATCAACACCAACTATGCGCTGGAAGCCAAGCTGAACCCGGAGAAAGACGCCCTGGCCATCGAAGGTGCGGATTCGCCGTACGTGAACATTCTGGTTGCCCGGCCGGACAACAAGGATTCGGACGACATGAAGAAACTCGCGGCTGCACTGCATTCGCCTGAGGTGAAGCAGTTCATCACCGAGAAGTACAAGGGCGCCGTGGTTCCGGCGTTTTGATGTGATGGTCATGGGGCCGCGTTGCGGCCCCTGAAACCGTTGGCGCAGGCTCACCCGCGAACGGGCAGAGCCGACAGCCTCAGTCCTGCTTCACCAATGCCGGCAACCGGGCTACCAGCTTCTGGTTGTTGAACGGCGCACGTATGAACCCCCGCTGGCGCCCGTCCGGGCCGACCACCGCCAGGTTGCCACTGTGATCAACCGTATACCCCGGCTTGCTGGTATCTGCCGGGATGAACGGGATGCTCAAGGCATTGGCCAGCTTCTGCGTATCCTCGATCGACCCTGCCAGCCCGACGAAGTCCTTGTCGAAGTAAGCCAGGTACTGCTTGAGCTGGTTGGGCGTGTCGCGGTTGGGGTCCACGCTCACCAGTACCACTTGCAGGCGGCTTAACGCCTCCTGGGGCAGCTCGCTTTTTACCTGGCGCAACTGCGCGAGGGTGGTCGGGCAGATATCCGGGCAATAGGTATAGCCAAAGAACAGCAGCGACCATTTGCCCTTCAGTTCGTCCAGGTGAACCGGCTGGCCGTCCTGGTTGGTCATGGTCACATCGGGCACCGCGCGGCTCTGCGGCAGCAGGATGATGCCTGCATCGATCAGCTCGGTGGGGTTTACCTGGCCCCGGCCGTTGAGCACCTTGTTGACGGTAAGGCCCAGGATCAGCGCGACCAGGGCAACGAGGATGAAGACGGTTTTCTGGGTTCGGGTCATAAGCTCGGCAACAGTTCGTGGTCAACGGGCGCCGCGATCAATGGCGCGCACAGGAAGCCGATAGAGTACGCGAAGGTGCTGGCCACTGCATGCGGCCGGCTGCCACGGGTCGGTATCGGCATGGGCCAGCGGGGTGAGGCGCCAGGCTGCAGTGATGCGCGGCTTGTCGACCACGCGGATGCGGAAGTTGACTAGCACCATGGCCAGCAACAGCACCGCACCACCCGCGTTATGCAGCACGGCAACGGCCAACGGTACGTGCAGCAGCACATTGGCGACGCCCAGGCACAGCTGCAGCCCTAGCGCCGCCAGCACCATCACGGCCAGGCCGCGCAAGTGCAACCGATGCAGCTTCCAGCCAAGCAGCAACAGCACCCACGTCACCATCAGTGCACCCAGGCGATGGCTGACATGGATGGCCGTGCGCGCATCGCTGTCCAGCTGCCCGCCCAGGTAATTGGGCCCCACGTGCTGGGTGAGGTGGAAACCATTGCCGAAATCGGCAGCCGGCCACCATTGGCCATGGCAGGTGGGCAGGTCAAGGCAGGCGACGGCAGCGTAGTTGGCACTCACCCAGCCACCCAGGGCAATCTGGCCGATCACCACCAGCAATGCCAGGGCTGCCGTGCGGCGCAAGCTCAACGGCAGCTTGGGCATTGGCGGCAAACGCCCGCACAGGCGCAGCGCCAGCAAAAACAGCAGGCTCACGGTGGTGAAGCCGCCCAACAGGTGCGCAGTGACCACCTGCGGCCACAACTGCAGCGTTACTGTCCACATGCCGAAGGCCGCCTGGCCCAGCACCACCGCAAGCAGCAGCAAGGGCAGGCGCCGGGGCAGGCCATCGCCAGGGTGACCACGCAATGAGCGCAAGGCCAGCCAGGCAATGGCCAACGCCAGCGCACCGGCGAAATAGCGGTGGGTCATCTCTGCCCAGCCCTTGGCTTGCTGCACCGGGTGGTCCGGGAAATGCCGCTCGGCGTGAGCCAGTTGGGCATCGGTCTTGGGCACGGTGAGCATGCCGTAGCACCCCGGCCAGTCCGGGCAGCCCAACCCGGCATGGGTCAGGCGGGTGTAGGCGCCCAGCAACACGACCATCAAGGCCAGCAGGGTGGCGAACACAGCAAGGCGAAATCCAGGTCGGGCCATGGTGTTCTCCTAGCCGATGTTGGACAGCTTGAGCAGGTGGCGCAGGTCGTCGAGGACATGCTTGCCGTTCACCCCGGCGTCATAGCGCAGCACCAGGTTGCCATGAGGGTCGACGATCCACAGCTGCGGCCCGGGCTGGTTCACACGCTGCCGGTAACGCACAGCATCCAGCGCATAACGTTGCAGCCGCGGGTATTCGCGACCGAGCAGCGCCTGGTAGGGGGCGCTCAGGGGCTGGGATGCGGCCAGGGCATGGCTGGCACGGCTGGCATCGCGGCCCAGGCCAACCTGTATCTGCCGGGCCAGGTACACCAGCCGCTGGCAATCGTCTGCGCACTCCGCGGGCGCCGTGACCAGCAGCTGCCAGCGCTCATCCTGGCCCGCCACGCCCAGGTCGGCGCGGCCTTCGCCATTGCCAACCAGCACGCCATGGAAGCTGCGGCCATCCGGCACCCAGAACCCCAGCTTGTACATGCAGGTGGCCAGCACCATGGGCCCGATCACCAGCAACAGGATCAACAGCAGTTGCAAGCGCCCGCGGGCCTTGCGCTTGCCGCGTTCAGGCGCGGTCAGTGGCGTGGCGGTGGCCATGGCGTTTCTCCTTGTGCTGATGCCAGCCGAAATAGAGGTAGAGCACCACCAGGGCAATGGCCAGGGCGAACCACTGCACGGCATAGCCCAAGTGCTTTTCCGGGCCCATGACCACTGCCGGCCAGCCCAGGCGATAGGCAGCGGGGCCAGGTTCGAGCCGTAGCTCGTGGGCAAAGCCCTCACGCCCCAGCTGTTGCCACAGGCCGCTGGGGTCGACGGCCGTCAGCAGGTGGGGCCATTGCCCGCCGACAGGGTCGGCGTGCAACTGGAATGGGGTGCCGGGGGCGACATAGACAGAGGCCTGCAGTGCCAGCGCCTTGGCTGGGGTTTCGAAGCGCACCGGCACACGCCGGTCAGGCCATGCCAGCCAGCCGCGGTTGATCAGCACCCACACACCGCTCGGTTGGTCGTGAAAGGGTTGCAGCAGCTCCACACCGACCTGGCCATCACGCATGCGGTTGTCCAGCAACAGGCTGTGCTCGGGGTCAAAGCGCCCGTACAACTGCACGCGGCGGAACGCATCGTCACCCGCCGGCGCCAGTTGCGCGACCGCCAGCGGCGTCTCGGTGCGCCGTTCGGCGTAGGTTGCCAGCAGCACCCGCTTCTGCTCGGCGCGCCCCAACTGCCAGCAGCCAAGCGCGACAAGGCAAGGCAGTAGCGCCAGCACCGCCAGCGTCGGCAGCCAGCCAGGGCGAAAGCGCCTCAGCGTGGCCGTACCCGGTGGCTCGCTATACTTGTCCACATTCCTGCACCTCTCCGGAGTAGCGCCATGCTCAAGGCTGCGATTGTGCTGATGCTGCTGGCCACGGTTGCCAGCCTGTTCAGTGGCCTGGTGTTTCTGGTCAAGGACGATGAAAACTCCACACGCCTGCTCAAGGCACTGACCGTGCGGGTCACCCTCGCAGCATTGACCATCGGCTTGGTGGCCTGGGGGTT
Source organism: Pseudomonas sp. S60 (assembly GCF_016647865.1). Lineage (NCBI taxonomy): Bacteria > Pseudomonadati > Pseudomonadota > Gammaproteobacteria > Pseudomonadales > Pseudomonadaceae > Pseudomonas > Pseudomonas sp. S60. Next base: position 56,800 of record NZ_JACVVH010000016.1, read on the forward strand.
CATCAGTGGTCAGCTGGTATCACATGCCCCGTTTTAAGTGCCGGCCTTCAAACCACATACACAAAGATGAACAGCCCTACCCACACCACGTCGACGAAGTGCCAATACCAACTGGCCGCCTCGAAACCAAAGTGTTTTTCCGGGCTGAAATGCCCACGCAGAATGCGCACGAACATCACCAGCAGAATGATCGTGCCCAGGGTCACGTGGGCGCCGTGAAAACCGGTGAGCATGAAAAACGTCGCGCCATAGATGCCGGAGCCCAAGGTCAGCCCCAGTTGCGTGTACGCCTCGTGGTACTCGTAGGCCTGCAGGGCAATGAAGCTGGTGCCTAGCACCAGGGTCAGTGCCAGCCACAGTTTCAGCGCAGTGCGGCGCCCCCAGCGCAGGGCATGGTGGGCCAGGGTGATGGTGATGCTGGAACTGACCAGCAGCACCGTATTGATCAACGGCAGGTGCCACGGGTCAATGACGCGCTTGGGGGGCGGGAACAGCTTGGGGTCCGGCGTGTGCAGCAACGGCCAGGTGAATTCGAAGCTTGGCCACAACATGTGCGCCACCCCCTTGGCGCCATCGCCGCCCAGCCAGGGCCCGGCCAGGACCCGCACGTAGAACAGCGCACCGAAGAAGGCCAAAAAGAACATCACCTCCGAAAAGATGAACCAGCTCATGCCCCAGCGGAACGAACGGTCCAGCTGCGGGCTGTACAGGCCGGCCCGGCTCTCGCGCACCACCGCCCCGAACCAGCCGAACAGCATGTAGGCCAGCAGCAATGCACCGATGAAGAAGATCAACGGCCCATGGGAGCCAGCATGCCCGGCCTTGATGTCATTGAACCAGGTACCCAGCCCGAACACCGTCACCAACAGCCCGAGCGAGGCGATGATCGGCCACTTGCTCTGCGCCGGAACGTAATAGTGCTGGTGGTTTGCCATGACGGTGCTCCTTCCCTCAGCGGCCGCGCCCTGGGTCAACCGCCACGGCCTGGGCGACGGGCGGGTGACGGGCGGTGATGTCAAACAAGGTGTAGGCCAGGGTCAGGTGCTTCACACCGGCAGGCAAGTCACGGTCGACGATGAAACGCACTGGCATCTCGATGCGCTCACCGGGCTGCAGTACCTGCTGGGTAAAGCAGAAGCACTCGGTCTTGTGGAAATACGCTGCAGCCTCGGCCGGGGTGATGCTGGGGATGGCCTGGGCGCTCATCGGCCGGTCGGTGGGGTTGTGGGCAATGAAGATCATCTGGTTCACCGCACCCGGGTTCACCTGCAACTGGTCGGCGCTGGCGTAGAAGTCCCAGACCATGTCACTGGCATTGGTGGACATGAACTGCACCCGCACCGACCGGGTTGTATCAGCCAGCTGGCTACCCTCGTACTGCCCGCCGGTCTTGCCATTGATACCAAAGGCCTTGCACATCACGTCGTAGAGCGGCACCAGGGCAAAGCCAAAGGCGAACATCACCACCGTCAGCATCAGCAGGCGCAGCACCAGGCGTTTGAGCGACAGGCCGTTCATGGCGGTGGGTTACTCCACGTCAGGTGGCGTCTGGAAGGTGTGATAGGGCGCAGGCGAGGGGATCGACCATTCAAGCCCCTCGGCCCCATCCCAGGGCTTGGCAGGGGCCGGCTCGCCGCCCCGTATGCACTTGATGACAATGAACAGGAAGAACACCTGCGTGGCGCCAAACAGAAACGCGCCAATCGAAGACACCATGTTGAAGTCGGCAAACTGCAGGTTGTAATCCGGAATACGCCGCGGCATGCCCGCCAGCCCGACAAAGTGCATGGGGAAGAAGGCCATGTTCATGCCGATGAACGACAGCCAGAAGTGCAGTTTGCCGAGGGTTTCGTCGTACATGTGGCCGGTCCACTTCGGCAGCCAGTAATACGCCGAGGCGAAGATGCCGAAAATGGCGCCGGGTACCAGTACATAGTGGAAGTGCGCCACCACGAAGTAGGTGTCGTGGTACTGGAAGTCGGCGGGGGCGATGGCCAGCATCAACCCCGAAAAACCGCCGATGGTGAACAGGATGACGAAGGCAATGGCAAACAGCATGGGCGTTTCGAACGTGAGCGAGCCTTCCCACATGGTACTGACCCAGTTGAACACCTTCACCCCGGTAGGCACCGCAATCAGCATGGTGGCGTACATGAAGAACAGCTCGCCCACCACCGGTATGCCCACCACGAACATATGGTGCGCCCATACGATGAAGGACAGGAAAGCAATGGCGCCGGTGGCATACACCATGGAGGTGTAGCCAAACAGCGGCTTGCGGGAAAACGCCGGGATGATCGAACTGACCGCGCCGAAGGCCGGCAGGATCATGATGTATACCTCGGGGTGGCCAAAAAACCAGAACACGTGCTGGAACAGCACCGGGTCACCGCCACCGGCAGCGCTGAAGAAGCTGGTGCCGAAGTGGATGTCCATCAGCATCATGGTCACCACGCCAGCCAGCACCGGCATCACCGCAATCAGCAAAAATGCGGTAATCAGCCAGGTCCACACGAACAGCGGCATCTTCATCAAGGTCATGCCCGGTGCACGCAGGTTGAGGATGGTGGCGATCACGTTGATTGCCCCCATGATCGAACTGATCCCCATCAGGTGGATGGCGAAGATGAAGAAGGTGACGCTGGCCGGTGCATAGGTGGTGGACAAGGGCGCATAGAAGGTCCAGCCAAAATTGGGCCCGCCGCCAGGGGTGAACAGGGTGGAGACCAGCAACAGGAACGCCGCCGGCAGCAGCCAGAAGCTGAAATTGTTCATGCGCGGCAGGGCCATGTCCGGGGCGCCGATCATCAGCGGGATCATCCAGTTGGCCAGCCCCACGAAGGCTGGCATCACCGCACCGAACACCATGATCAACCCGTGCATCGTGGTCATCTGGTTGAAGAAGGCCGGCTCCACGATCTGCAGGCCCGGCTGAAACAGCTCGGCGCGGATCACCATGGCGAACGAGCCACCCAGCAGGAACATGGTGAAGCTGAACCACAGGTACAGGGTGCCGATGTCCTTGTGGTTGGTGGTAAGCACCCAGCGCATCAGGCCCTTGGCCGGCCCATGCGCATGGCCCTGGGCGTGGTCATCGATCACTGCACTCATGTCCTGTCTCCTGCAACCTGTTGGTCGCCAAGGCCCCGGCGGTTCATTGCGCTTGCGCCTGCTTGATGGCCAGCACATCCTGCGGCGTGACCATGTCGCCCTGGTTGTTGCCCCAGGCGTTGCGCTCGTAGGTGACCACCGCCGCAATGTCCACTTCGGAGAGCTGCTTGCCAAACGCCGCCATGGCAGTGCCCGGCTTGCCGTTGAAGACGATGTTCAGGTGGCCCTCCTTGGGCCCGGTGGCAATTTTGGAGCCCTTCAGCGCCGGGAACATCGGCGGCAGGCCCTGGCCCTCGGCCTGGTGACAGGCCACGCAGGTGGTGTGGTAGACCTTGTCGCCGCGCGCCACCAGTTCGTCCAGCGTCCACTGCTTGCTGGTCAGTTCCTTGAGCTTGGCCGCGTCGGCCTTGCGCTCACTCAGCCAGGTGTCGTAATCGGCCTGGGACTTCACCTCCACCACGACCGGCATGAAGCCGTGGTCCTTGCCGCACAGTTCGGTGCACTGGCCACGGTAGATGCCGGGCTTGTCGATGCGGGTCCAGGCCTCGTTGACGAACCCGGGTATGGCGTCGCGCTTGACGGCAAAGGCGGGCACCCACCAGGAGTGGATGACATCGGCAGCCGTCACCAGAAAGCGCACCTTGGCACCCACCGGCAACACCAGGGGCTGGTCCACTTCCAGCAGGTAATGTTCGTCCTTGGGGGCGTTGTTGTGAATCTGCTCGGCAGGGGTGGCCAGGTTGCTGAAGAACTCCACGTCCTGGCCCAGGTATTTGTAGTGCCACTTCCACTGGTAGCCGGTGACCTGGATATCGATGTCCGAGTCGCTGGCGTCGTAGATATGCAGCAGGGTGCGCGTGGCCGGGATGGCCATCGCCACCAGAATCAGGAAGGGGATGACCGTCCACAGCATCTCGACCCGGGTGTGCTCATGGAACTGCGCCGGCTGCTGGCCGGTGGAACGGCGGTGCAGCACCATGGACCAGAACATCGCGCCGAACACCACCAGGCCGATGATCACGCAGATCCAGAAGATGGTCATGTGCAGGCTGAAGACGGCGTTGGACACTTCCGTCGCCCCAGGGTGCATGTTCACGGTCCAGGCCGCATTGGCCCGCCCCAGAACCGACCACAACAGCAGACCCATCCACGCAGATGGATGTCGCATCATTGCGGGTTCCCCTACTTGTTCTTGTTTTTCCGGAGGCAGGGCCTGCGGCAAGAGGGAACGGCGGTCAAGACTGCCTGGCTTCGACGACCGAGCCCCAGCTGAAAGCAGTCGGGCCTCATCAACGAATCACGTTCTACGGGAGTATAGACAGCAGCCGATGGGCCGCAACGAAGGCCGGCCCGCCGAGGGCCGCTTAGCCCGTATCACGTGTGCTTGAAGGCCTGAAGCCCCGTGGTTGGCCCTGTATATGCTGAGCAAAACACAGATTGGATCCCTTTATAACAAATGAATCTTAAGTATTTTGAATATCCAGCTAAGTTAGTGTCTTCCGTTTGAAACGTTTTGTCCCTGGAGTTGTCATGAACATCGCTGCTGTACGCGAGCAGGTGAGCCAAGCCCATCAACATGAAGGCCAGACCGGCCAGCTGAAACAGCGCCTGGCGCTGCAACTGCCGCACCTGCACCCCTCAATCCAGCTGCCGGAGCAGGACGCCCAAGGTACGTTGGCGCGCTTTGTCGGCGCCTACATCGACCAGGTGCCGGAGCTGCTGGAGGCCGCCCACGAAGTCGCCCGCGAGGCCGGCATCGAATCGCAGATCAAACCCGTATTGAAAATTGCAGAAGCCTATTTCCTGCAGCCACCCAGCGTGATGCAGGGGCATGTGGGCCTGGATTGCCTGCTGGACGAAGCCTACCTGGCGCACCGCCTGGTGGAAGAGGTCAATGACCTGTACATCCGCCACTTCCAGCAGCCGCTGATCCCGGTCGACACCACCGTGGCCAACCTGATCGCCCACCAACTGATCGGCGAGGCCTTCGCCAACCAGCTGGACGAAGTGGTGCACCACTCGGTAGACGAGATGCTGGATGACGAAAGCTTTGCCGCAGAGTCGGTGGAAAGCTACCGCGACAAACTCAGCAGCCCGGAAACCGGCGCCGCCTGGAAGCGCTGGCCGTGCCTGTCGCGCCAACTGGGCGTGGAACTGGGCCAGCCGGCCTGAGCCATCGCCCCCCTGCTGGCTGGCCCTTGGCGGTGTTACCCGCCAAGGGCCAGCCCACAGCTAGGCCCCAACACCTGCGGTAGTGCGCAAGCGCCCCTCCACCCGCCGCTTCAGGCGCCTGTGCTCGATGCGCAGCCGCGAGCCATTGGCTGCATTGCTGCGGCTCCAGTCTTCGAGCAGTTCCAAGCATGAGTGGTCGATGTAGCTGAGGTTGCCCAGGGGCACATGCAATGTTGTGCCTGCCGGTACGCTGTCCAGCACCTTGGTCAACGCCGGCACCTTCAGGAAGGTGGCCGCGCCGCTGAGCCGCAGCTCCATATGGCCGGCCTTGGGCAGGCTCACCAGGTTGATCTTCAGCCGCGCGGCCTTGAAGGCCAGCTTCAGCAAGGTCAGGGCAAAGCCCAGCAGCACGCCGGTGAGCAGGTCGGTGAAGATGATCGCCAGCGCGGTTGCCGCGTAGGTGAACATCGGCATGCGGCCATAACGCCCCAGGCCGCGGAACGCCTTGAAGTCCACCAGCTTGACCCCGGTGAACACCAGTACCCCAGCCAGGCTGGCGACGGGGATCTGTTGCAGCACACTGCTCAGCACCACCACGAAGGCCAACAGCCAGATGCCGTGCAGAATCGCCGAGGCCCGCGTTTGGGCACCTGCCTGCACATTCGCCGAGCTGCGCACGATCACCCCAGTCATCGGCAGCGCCCCCAGCACACCACACAGCATGTTGCCGATACCTTGGGCGGACAGCTCGCGGTCGAAGTCCGAACGCTGGCCGCTGTGCATGCGGTCCACGGCCGCAGCCGAAAGCAGCGTTTCAGCGCTGGCGATAAAGGCCAGGGCGAAAGCGGCCACCAGCAGGGCAGGGTCGGCCAGCTTCATCAGGTCATCGGGGCGTATCCAGTCGATCGCTTCCGACAGGTCGGCGGGCACCTGCACACGGTTGACTGGCAGCGCCAGCCACATGCTGATGGCAGTCATCGCCGCCACCCCCAACAACGCCCCGGGGATGAACCGCAAGCGCTGTGGCCGAAACCGCTCCCAGCCCCACATGATGAGGATGGTGCCCAGGCCCAGGGGACCGGCCTGCCAACCCATGCCGGCGCTTTCCAGCGGCAGGGCAGCGGCCACCGTTGCCGGGAACTCCAGCAGGTTCTGCAGGCCCGAAGGCTGGGGCGTGGTGTCGAACATCACATGCACCTGCGACAGCACGATCAGCACGCCGATGCCCGCCAGCATGCCGTACACCACAGCAGGCGCCGTAACCCGGAACCAGCAACCCAGGCGCAGCCGCCCAGCCAGCAATTGCAATACCCCCGCCAGCAGCAGGATCGGCCCGAGCATGGCCATGCCATGCTGGCGCACCAGCTCGAACACCAGAACCGCCAAGCCTGCCGCAGGCCCGCTCACCTGCAGCGGCGAGCCGGCCAGAAACCCAACGACGATGCCGCCGATGATGCCGGTGATCAGCCCCTTGGCTGGCGGCATGCCCGAGGCGATCGCGATGCCCATGCACAGCGGCAACGCCACCAGGAAGACCACCACCGAGGCCAGCAACTCACGCGGCAGGGCCGCTTTCAGCTGTGTAATGTTCACCGTATTTCTCCTTTCTCGATCACATGGCCATTCCGCTGGCCATGGGCACGTTTGGGCCCCGACATGCGCGCAGGCGCGGGCTGCCAGCAGACAATGCCGGCACGCCAGTCAGGGAATTCAAGGCAGCCGAAGGCCGCGCCGCACGCCCGCAGGGTGCAGCCGGCTATTCAAGGCTCAGGGGTGTCAGGGTCGCTTAGTAGCGGCCTCTCGGAGTAGCGCAGGGAACGGGCTCGCCGGCCGCCAGGGGCATGAAGCTGTCGCTGGCCGCGTCATAGGCTTCGATCTTGCTGGTTTCGATGTCGTAGACCCAGCCGTGGATATACAGCTGGCCTGCGGCAAGGCGCGATGCCACTGAGGGGTGCGTGCGCAGGTGATGCAGCTGGGCGATGACGTTTTCCCGGGTCAGCACCTGCATGCTTTCGTGCTCACTGCCACACGAGCAGTTGTTCTCGACAACCGTGCGGGCCACCTCGGCATGGCGCAGCCAGGCGCCAACGGTCGGCATCTTGGTCAGCGACTGGGGGTTGAGCACGGCGCGCATGGCGCCACAGTCGGAGTGGCCACAGATGATGATGTGGTGCACTTTCAACGCCATCACGGCGTATTCGATGGCGCTGGACACACCGCCGTTCATCTGGCCATAGGGCGGCACCACGTTACCGACGTTACGGGTAACGAACAGGTCGCCGGGCGAGCTCTGGGTGATCAGCTCGGGGACGATGCGCGAGTCGGCACAGGTGATGAACATGGCGCGCGGTGTTTGCGCCGTGGCGAGCTTTTTGAACAGCTCTTGCTGCTCGGGGAAGACATCATGGTGAAAGCGCAGGAAGCCGTCGACGATGTGCTTGAGGGCAGCATCGGCGCTTTCCGCGGGGACCTGCGGTACGGCCTTGGATGGGTCCTTTACGGGCATGATTCATCCTCTTGACGGTGAGTAGGTAAACCCAGTTTACCGGTGAAAGATTCTGGCTATGCAGGGATTTAGATGACAGGCATTTGCCATAAATCACAGTCGGTGTGGACTGATTTCCTACGCTAGCGGGGAAAACTTAACTGAAACTTAATTCGGAGGCTCTAGAACGGCTGTTCCAGACGGAAAGGCGGGATGTCGATGGTAGCAAAAAAGCATCAAGTGACAAGCATCATTACTGTAATTATTTACTGCAATGAGTGAGGCTGGGGTTAGCTAACCCCCAGCGTTCATTTCGGTGAGCGGTCCCACACCAGCCACGGCCTGACCACCTCATTCAGTTGCACCCGGGGTATCGTACCGAAATACCGGCCGTCGAAAGACAACCGGCTGTAGTCGGAGAGCATCAGCACTTCGCCGTCGGCCAGGCGAAAATGCGCCGATGCAGGGCGTGGCATGCTGCGCCCGCTTGGGTCCTTGGCCAACAGCTGGCTGCGCAGTTGCAGTTGGCCGTTGACGCTGACGCCAGCGTCGGCAATCAGCACCTCGTCGCCCGCCTCAGCGACCAGGCGCTTGATCATGTGCATGTAGCCGCCGGGGCATGAACCCCCGCCGAGGTAGCCGCGCGTATGCGCCAGGTCGAACAGGGGCAATTTGGGAGGGCAGAACATCACCAGGTCACCCTTCTCCGGTGCCTTGTCGACCACCCAGTAGATACCCGGTGGAAAGCTGCTGGTGACGTTGATGCGGGCCCCGCTGTGCATGGCCAGCGCAGACAGCAGCAAGGCCAGGATGCCCAGCAGCGCAGCCACGCTCAGCGGTCGCTTCATGCCGATGGTGCCGTCTCCCGCAGGTCGATGGTGCGGTCGCTGTCACGCGGCGCTGGTACCTTGGCGCGGGCGGTGAAGATAGGGTCCTGGAAGTACAACGGCTGCTTGCCGTAGAACGCCGGGAACCCTGCGCAGTACACCACCATGTCGCCGGCCTCCTGAATGTTACCGCTGCTGTCCTTGCGAGGGCCGGGCATGCGCAGGGCTTCGTCGGTGGTCAGCAGCGGCCGCTGCACTTCCTGGATGGTGCGCGAGACCTGCCCCAGCAGCGCGCTTGAGCGGCGCCCGCTGGTGGTGACCTGTTCCTTGACGATGGTCGTCTGGCCGGTGAGCTTGGACAGGTGCTCTGCGGTTTCCACCCGGTTTGGCGGGTAGGCGTTCTGGATATGGCAGTTGGAAGTGATGCTCTCGTTCTGCCCGTAGAATTCCTGCAGCTGCGACAAATCCTGAATGATCAGGTAGCACTTGATGCCATAACCGGCCACGAACGCCAGCGACTCCTGCATGATGTCCAGCTTGCCCAGGCTCGGGAACTCGTCGAGCATCATCAGCAAGCGGTGCTTGTAATGCGCTTTGGGGCGCCCGTCCTCGAAGTCCATCTTGTCGGCCAGCAGGCGCACGATCATGTTTACCAGGATGCGCACCAGCGGGCGCAGGCGGGCCTTGTCGTTGGGCTGGGTAATGATGAACAGGCTGACGGGGTCGTCGTGATTCATCAGGTCGCGGATCTTGAATTCCGAACGGGCGACGTTGCGGGCCACGATCGGGTCGCGGAACAGCGAGAGGTACGACTTGGCAGTGGACAGCACCGAGCCTGCCTCTTCGGCCGGGCGGTCGAGCATGTCCCGGGCTGCAGAGCCTACCAGCGGGTGGTTCTCGCCATCGAGGTGGCCGTAATGGGTCATCTCCTCCCACAGTTCGGCAATGGGCCGGCTGGGGTCGGCGAGCATGGCATCGAGCATCGGCAGGCTGGCGAAACCGCCTTCGTCCTGCGCTCGGTAGCATAGGTGCAAAATGCAACCAACCAGCATGGCCTGGGAAGTCTTCTGCCAGTGGTCGTTGAGGCCCTTGCCGTCCGGGTCGACAATCAGCGTGGCCAGGTTCTGTACGTCACCCACCTCGAACTCGGTGCCCAGGCGGATTTCCTCGAGCGGGTTCCAGCCAACGCAGCCGTTGGCCGTGGCGGGCTCGAAACGCAGCACCCGGTTGCCCGCGTGTTTCTGCCGCCAGCCGGCAGTCAATGCCCACAGTTCGCCCTTGAGGTCGGTGATCACGGCGCTGTGTTTCCACGACAGCAGCGTTGGGATCACCAACCCTACGCCCTTACCGCTACGGGTGGGTGCGAAGGTGAGGATATGTTCAGGGCCGTTGTGGCGCAGGTAGTGCAGCTTGTTGCGCTTGTCCAGCCAGGCGCCCACATATACGCCTTCGTCGGCCAGCAGGCCGGCGCTTTCGATGTCCTTGCGCTCGCCCCAGCGGGCCGAGCCGTGGAGGAAGGCGTTGGCCTGGGCGCTGTTGTTGGTGATCATGCGTATCACCACCACCGTGATCAGGCCAATACCCGTCACCAGTACCCCGATGGAGCCCGCGCGCATCAACGCTTCCTGCTGCTCAACCGACCAGCGGGCGGCCCACACCAGAATCATCCAGGGCGCATACACCCCGTTAAGGTTCGGCCCCAGAGCTGCGTGATAGCCGAACTGATAGGCGAAGAACTGGGTGGCCGTGGCCAGCCCTGCGATCAGAAACGCGATGGCCAGCAACGCTTGCCAGCGGCTGGCGCCATTGCGTTTTCCGCCACGGATCTGCGGCCCGACGGCATTGTTGTGTTTCATGGATGGGCTCCGTGAACGTAAGGGTGACTGTTAAGGGCGGTTGGGCTCACGGCGTGGTTGTCCGGCCGCGGCTCAGTTCTGGGCTCAGGCTGCGACGCTGAGCTTCGGTCAGGCTGCGCTCGGCCTGGCGCTGCAGGCTCCACTGCTCGACCAGCTCAGGCTGCTCGGCGCGCAACTGACGCGCGGCCATCTCTTCGATACGTGGCGTATACAGGCCCATGCCATGGTGCAGGTCTTGCACCCGCTCCAAACGCGCCTGTAATTGCTGCAGGCGTGCCTGGCAGCGCTGGTTCGCCTGCTCCCAGGCAGCGCGGGTGGACGGCAGGGCGATCATGCCAGGGCGCAACGCCAGGCTCTGCTGCAGTTGCGCCTGCTGGCGGTCGAGCATGTTTTCCAGGCGTTGTTCCAGCGCGCCCGCCTGGTCAGCTTTCTGCTCGACCAGTTCGCCGAGGGCCTGGTCATAGCGAGCCTGCACCGAACTGCCCTGCAGCAGCGCGGCCTGCTCGGCGGCCAATGCCTGGGCCTGGGCCTCAAGGCCTTGGCCGGCATCGTCTGCCGGCGGGTTGATGGGGGTCGGCATCTTCATCAGACACTCCTCATATCAGAAACAGATAACCGGCTTTTGCCATGGGTATGCGAATCAGCCACAGCGCCACGAGGTGCAGTGGGTAGTAGGCGTAGAACAGCCAGCGCCAGCGCGGCAGGTTCGTCCGAATGCCACGCGCCAGCAGCACGATGGGCAACGCAGCCATGGCCCAGGCATTGCCATTGATATAGGTAAGCGCTGCCAGCGACAGCACCGCACCCAGTGCGGCAAAAGCATTGGGCCGCCGAACGAACCACGTTGTGCACACGCCCAGCAACACGGCGGGCCACCAGAACTCGACCAGCGCGCCCCCTACCAGAAACACCAGCAGCGCCAGGCCCCAGGCCCAGCGCTGCCCGGCCAGCGCGCGCTCGCAGGCGGCCAGGGTGAGGGTGATGACCAGCAAGGCGAACAGGATGTTCAACGGGTAGTAGCCGTACCACAACCCGCCCAAGGCAATGAACGGGGGCGTAGCGAGCAGGCCAAAGATCAACAGACGCCATGCGGTACGTCGGTGCGCGCCGGCCTGCCAGCTGTTCGGCCGGCCCAGGTTGTAACCCAGGATGATCACGAACAGCGGCATGGCGATGCGCCCCGCCTCGAACAGGTAGGGGAGCGTTTCGTTGAACAGGTACTTGTTGATGTGATCGCCGGTCATCAGCAGCAGGGCGAGCCATTTCAGGGTTTGAAGGGTGCCCTCAGCCAGCAGCGGACGAGGGGCAAGCACAGTTTCATGCACCTGCCGCCCTGCAACTGTCCTGGCCAAATCTAGCTCGGTCACCGACGCATTGCCTGGCCCAGCCCCGTGTCCAACTCCAATTTCGGCGCTGCATTACGAGCGACCTCACCGATGCCTTTCTCATTTACGATGGCTGTACTCTTGCCCACCTGGAAGTTGCGGTTGGCATCGACGTCACGACGATCATGGATGACAAACTGGTCGGTTTGCCCAACTTTCTGCAAGATGTGATGTTCGTCCATCCCAACCACCATCCCGCTGGTAGCCTTGCGACCGGTTTGCGATGCTTCGCCAACACTGGCAGACGGGTTGAGGCTGCGAGCCTTTTCCTCCATTGCCTTGAATGAATCGCCGCGCTGTTGGGCAAGAGGGTCTTGTTGCTGCCCTTGTAAGGCGCCATTGGGTACGGGTACTGGCTGCAGCTTCATACCTTCGATGTAGCTGGCATTTGGCCTCGATGCCTTGAGGTCACCGGACAGGCCAGATACCTGGCCCTGTGCGACGGCGGCCCTTTCAGCCTTCAGCTGATCTATCTGGTCCATGCCTTCGTCAACGGCCTGCTTGCGCGTATCCATGCCTACGAAGCGTGCGGTGGCAGAAAGTGCATTCTGGCCCAATGTCTTGAGGTTGGCACCCAGGTCTTCAAAACCTCTGGACACGCTGCTACGGCTAAGCCGATCGTCGTTTTCGAAGACTACACCGCGGCCGTTGGTTTCATGCTCGAAAGGCCTGCTCTGACGATCAAAGATATTGACGGTGCCTCGCTCCAGCGGGAACGGAGTATTATTAATGGTTTCGTATACACCGTCCTTGCCTTGGGTGAATGCCTTTTCACCTTTCAGCAGCCGAGAGTCGATCAGCGCTGCTTCAACCTTTTGTGGGTCTTTGATCAATTGGTTGTACTGTTCGACTCGCTTGACGTCTTCCTGCTGCATGGGTTTCAGCTCGATGCCTGCCGACTGCAGACGCTCGTACATCACAGCCAGAGGGCCAGCAGCGAGCACGTCATTCTGATACCCACCGCCCACCTGCGAATGCGCACCCGCGAACTTGATCTCCTCGATCTTTGAGTTGTCATCGTTGCGCAGGGCACTGGTCAGCTTGAAGGTGTCACGGTATTCGTTCATCGCCACCAAGTGGGTGGTAGAGTCAACGTTCTTGCCGATTTCCAGGTTTTTACCCAAGTGTGTATCGGTGTTGGACAACCCGTCAGTGGCGACGGTGTCGAAGATACCCAGCTTGTTGACATGGGCTTGGCCAGGTGGAATCAGAAAGTCCCCGGTAGGCTTCCCTTGCCCGTCCAATTTCGGCACACCGCTGTCAATGAACTTGTTGGCCAGTGCGCGAGACTGGGAGGCGCCCCGGCTGAACCCGACAATATTCACATCAACCTGCTGGTCGGGGTATTTGTTGTGAAACGCCACAATTGCATCGTAGGCTTGGTCGACACGCTCTTGCGCGCCCCGTCCGGTAGCACCCTCGATTAGTGACCGCCCGGAGGTCTGCGACTGGCTGCCAACACCGTCGAAGTAGATTTTCTCTGACTGGCCGGAACGTGCCTGGGCATCGTACTGCTGCGGGGTATGCCCCGAGTTGCGCGCCAGGTTGGTCCCTTGGGCGGTATCCAGGTCGAATAGGCGCGCAACGTTGGTCTGCGTACCCTCAGGGGTGTTCAGGTCTTTGTTGTTGCCGGTGCCGTCGAAGTACACCGTGAAACGCTTGGCATCACTCATATCATGTCCCTATGGTTCTTGCCGATAGCGGTACTGGGTGCCCAGTACCGTTTCCAACAATCTTCAGGCGCCTGGTTTGTTCAGGGTTGCAATCAAGTCGTGAACGCCATCGCCGGCACTGCTGATGTAGTTACGAAGAAACGCTTTGTCCATGTCCAGCAGCGGTGAGCCTTTAAGAGATTCAGTTGTGGCGCGCACGGCCAGTGCCCCAAAACTTTCAGCCATGTCAGCGACACTCTTGCTACGGTCTGCAGGGTTTTCATAAGGCTTTTTGTACCACGTGGCAATCTGGTACTCGACGTTCTGGGCTTCCAGTGCCTGGTTCAGATGCTGGGCCAGCGCGAACAGTGATTCACGTGCCAGCGTCGGATCAACCCCCGCTTCTTTCAGTACCGCTTCAGCCCGTTTACCCGCCGCGCCCACCAAATCTTCATGGGTGTAGCCTTGCATGGGTGGGAAGACGCCCTCAGGCAGCTTCATACCTGGGGTGTAGGGTTGATACTGGCCTTGATTGTCTTGCATGGAAATCTCCTTGGCTTGAAGTAGAGATGAGGTGGCGGGCGAGAGCGCGCAGGCGCCCAGCGCCAGCGGGATGAGCAGGCTCATCCGCACTCGCGTCCAATGATGCTTGGTAAAGCGACAGGCAACGCCAACAATGGACGTACTGACGCCATGGGTTCTAATCATTCATCCTCCCTGCCACCGCCTATGGGCGGTTCCCTGGTTAAAAACGCTGCACGGTCGGGCCCGGCTAACGTGGAACAAAGAATATCGACAAAACTGTGGCCAGGGGCCACTAATCGACCGCACCTGATTTAGCCAGGTTCAACGTTACGATCAGGCCCATGCACGCCATTTCCGGCTGCCTGACTGATCCGCCCTCGGCATGCCTCCAGTACAAGAGGGTGGCCCGAGTGCATACTGCATGGGTACGATCAGGCGCCTTGATTGTTCAAGGTGATAATCACATCACGCACGGCTTCGCCTGCAGCACCGATATAGCCCTTGTAGAATTCCCGGCCTTCGTGAAGCAGTGGCGAACCCGCCAATGACTCAGACGCTGCCTCAACGGCGGCCGATCCATACTCTTCACTCATGGCCTTGACACTTCTAGCGCGCGCTTGAGGATCGTCATAAGGTTTCTGGTACCAGCTCGATACCTGATACTCCACCCCCTCACGCTCAAATTTTTCGTTCATATGAGTCGCCAATGCGATCAGAGATTCCCGCGCCAAAGTAGAATCGACAGCATGCGTCTTCAGGTAAGCCTCGACGCGTAACTGCGCAGCGGCGATCAGATCAGCATGGGTATAACCCTGCATGGGTGGGAACACGCCATCAGGCAGCTTCATGCCTGGGGTGTACGGTTGGTATTTGCTCTGGTTTTCTTGCACGGAAATCTCCTTGGCGTGAAGCGCAGATGACGTGAGAGGCAGGAGCAAACAGGCTCCAAGGATTAATGAGCCCAGCGCATTCAGGCGTAGCGGTGGCCGGCTTTTCTGGGCACCGCTCGAAGTAACCGCCAGGACGCGAATATTCGAACGGGCGATAGAGGGGTTTACGCTAGCGGGTGTCTGGAGCTGTTTCACAGTGATTCCCTGATTAGTCGAAGGCTGTTAGGCGATTCATGGCTTCTCTTCAACGGCGTGAGAGGCTAGGCCTTTCCGCGCCAAGATCAGTTTTCGGCGCTGAACTGAGGCTTGTTTCGCCAATACCTTTGTTATGAACGATCGCAGTGCTCTTATCGACTTCCAGCTTTCGGTCAGGGCTAACGCCGCGGTGATCATGTATGACGAGTTGGTCCGTCTTGCCAACCTTTTGTAAGATATGATGCTCATCGTTAGCCACGACCAGCACGCTGACTGACATGCGCTCAGAAAGCGCGGTCTCACGGACTTTGGCAGACGGTATCAGGCGACGTTCCCTGGACTTGAAAGACCTGGTCCGTTGATGGCCTGGCGGATCTCGATCAGCGCTTAGTTTGCCGTAGGATGGCAATTTTTCATGCATAGCATATCCCTATGACAGTACGCTCTTAAACCAGAGCGATGCCCAACACAGTCCTTGTTTAAAGTTAACTCGAAGGCGTATTCAACGTTTCGATCAAGTCCTGTACCGCGTTGCCTGCGCTTTCGAGGTAGCGGCGCTTGAAGTCTCTATTCAAGTTATTCAATGGCGAGTTTATCAACGCATCGCCGGCTGCCCGAATCGTAAAGGCGTTGAACTCTTTAGCCATGGCCTTTACGCTATCCGACCGGCCTGACGGATCATCATAAGGCTTCTGATACCACGTCGATATCTGGTAATCCACTGCAGCCTTCTTGTAGGCAGCCGTCAAATGATTGAAGAGGTCAAAAATTGACTCACGTGCAAGGGTTGGATCGATATCGCTCTCCTTGAGCATTTGATCGACATTCTGACAGGCTGCCGTAGCGATCTCCTCGCTCGTGAAACCCTTCATCGGCGGGAATACCCCCTTTGGTAGCTTGGGTTTCAGGAAACTTAACAGTCGATTACCTTTTTTCTCTGGCACTGTGAACTCCTAGCTTTGCATCGCTGATGTTGCTGCTGGTAGGAACGCGCAGGTTCCAAGAACGCCAATTATGAAAAATCCCAGGCAGAGTCGTACGCGCTTTCGGAGATGACGAGTGCCACAGGCGGCAATGGTTGCACTCGCATTGATGGTTTTGCCGTTCAATTTATCTCCTTAGCCTAAAACTGGGAGGGGCAACCAGGCGTAGGCGCCGTCGAAACGACGCCTGCTCACAGCGGCATACGTCGTAGGGAGTATCGGGCTTTCCAGCTACCGGCCCGGTAAAAGCAACGATGCTCGTCCTCTTCTCGGCGCCCGTACCAGTCCAAAGTCATCACCTGCCCCCCATGACAAGCCCGCGAGGCACATAAGCTGACGTTGCAGCAGGTTGTGTTGTAACAGCCCGCGGCTCTGCAGTGGCCTTTGCTACAGTCGTTGTCTCAACCGCCGAGGCCGGCGTTTCGCTGGGGGCGCCGGAGAACACTGCGCCTTGCGCCACCTGCTGTGTGGCAAAGCGCTCATCCAGCCAGTCAGCCCACCAGGCCGCGCGGCGCATCACCTGCTGGCGATAGCGGGCGTTGATGGTGGGCGTGCGCGAGTGATAGTTGGCCACCCGCGTCCACAAGTCGCCACGGTCGTTGCGCACATGGCCGCGCAAGCGCCAGGCGGCCAGCTCGTAAGCGTAGCAACCGCCTTGCTCGACGTCCTGCGGGGTGATGCCATAACGCGAGAGCTCGCGCAGGTAGCTGGTATTGAACTGCATGGGGCCCACGTCGTAGGTGCCGTTGGTGTTGCGCACCCACTGGCCCGGCTTACCGCCTTCCTGGGCCGCGACTGCCAGCACGATGTTCACGGGCAGCTCATATTTTACGGCTGCCATGATGGAACAGACGACTGGCTCATCCAGTGGCGGTAATACCGGGGGGACGTCGATCGGCATGACGGCAGGCCCTAGATCACTTTGCCGAATTTTTTGTTGATTTTCTTGGTCGCGTCGGGGTCAGCGTCAGGGCAACTGTCGAGGAACGACTGGCGGGCATCCGCCGTGCGGTCCAACCTGATCTTGCCTTTCTTCTTTTTGACGATGTTGAAATAGTCGGCAACTGGCCCATCGCAGTTTTCGACCACGCCAGCCCCTTTCAACTTGCCGAACATGCACAGCACTGTTTCGCACGGGTCGCCTGCCTGAGCAGGCCCTGCAAGCATGAAGGCAAGCGCGGCAGCCAAAAGAGCAGTAGATGAACGTTTGGTGTTAATCATGAATGGTACTCTGGCTCAGGTAAGGTCTTGTTTACGTTCGCTGAAGCTCTTCACTTCTGCGTCAGGGTTGAACTCCCGGCTGTTGGACCGAGTGTCCAGGTTTCCGCTGGGGGCCTTACCGCCATTGGAACCGCTGTTAGCGATTGAGTGGGCGAGCCGGCCACCTGCCGTTTGGTCGATACGGGCTTGCGCCGCGCGGCCCACACCAGACGCGAGGTTGGCTGCCGTTTGCAATGCCACGCGCCCGGCGGTGCCCAGCTTGCTCGATGAAGACGAGTCAGCGCTGCCGCCATCGCGATTTGATCCTTCCTTGGAGCTAGACCCACTTGCAGTGGATGCGCCCTGATCGGAGCCCGAGGTGCCGCCCCCCGTGCCGCCGGAGTCACCGCCTCCGGAGCCTGCGCCGCTATCACCTGATGAGTCCTGCGCACCACCACCTGATGAAGCACCAGCGTCATTGTCGCCGCCAGATGAAGACTGCTCACCACCGCCCGACGAGGCACTTTGTACGCTGCCTCCACCTGAGCCAGCGGACAACCCCATGACGGAACCTAATGGACTGGAGCTAGAGCCGCCAGACGCACCGCCTTGCCCCCCACTTTGACCTCCGCCCGAGCCGCCGCCTGAACCGCCACCCAACATCCCTGCCATACGGGAGCCGATATCTGAGCCCGAAGCGACGCTTGCCTGCGCACCTTTGAATGCAGAATGGACAGCCTGCGCGCCTCCAACCATGCTTGCGCCACCGCTGGCCATTGCCGAAGCAGCCTGGCCTGCCATTGAGACGGCAGTTGTTGCTGCCCCAACCATTGCGCCGGCACTGAAGTTGCCGATGCCCATGGATGCCCCACCCGCGCCGCCAACCAGCGACGCAATCATCGGCGGGATCTTGTTAACTAGTAACAGCAGGAGAACAGAAACTACGAGCATGACAGCCAGCTCTTGCACCGACATCTTCTCACTGATTCGACTCGAGAACTCTTCGATGAAATCTTTGCCGATGGCAATCAGAAGCACCATGGCAAATAGCTGAGCGGCTACGCCCAGCACAGCCCTGTAGTAGTTCAGCGCTATATCAGATGTCCAGCGCGACCCTCCAAACCCCAGAAAGAACACACCGGCATACAGCAAAAACCAACTGGACGCCAGTAAGACCAGCAGGTTAATCCCTACAACAGCGAGGACGAGCAATACAACGATCGCCATGAGCTCCATGGTTATCTGGCGCCCCATTTGATACCAGCTGAGTTTATCCGTCGCTTTTACAGTGCGATCATAGAGCTCAAAGCCTAAATCGACGATACTCGAAGGCTGAAGATCCGTCGTTCCGAGTTTGCCCGCCGTTGATCCTAACTGACTTAACGACTTTACCATCGTGTCAGCAAGTTGCAGGCCGCCCATTGCGTTCGTTAACAGCCACCAGAAGAACCCGAACACCACGAGAAAGCGGATGAACTCTGCGAAAAATTCACCAATGTCTGCTTTTCTCATCAGCATCAAGCCGAACGTCCAGACCATGGAGATGACGGCCAGTGCTAAAAATAGGCGCTCGGCAGCCGCCTGAATCGCGGGTAACCATTTGCTGGTTGCATTATTAAAACGATGAAGCACCTCATTCATGATCCCCGAGCTTTCCAGTTCGGCACTTGCTGCCTGAGCAAGCGTCGGGACTGACAAAATGGCGAAAATTACCAAGGCATTTATAATCAAATCCCGACGCTTACCAAGCATGTAGCCCATTCCTTACTAGAAATCGTCTTTCGGACTTTTCTTAAACGTCCAATCCGTCAATTTTTTGGACTCTAGCAAACTATGACAGTTTGTTTTGAACTCGTTCTTGCTCGACTCTTTAGACAGCCCAGCCAATACTTTTTCATACATGACGGGCGAGCAGTTTTCTGCGGTAGCTTGCGGGACGGTTTCGCTGAAGCACCCTGTCAACAAGGCCGCAGAGGCCATCAATGCACCTGCTCTACAGTTTAAAAATTTCATACATCCTCCGTTAAAAATCATCTTTAGGGCTCTTTTTAAACGTCCACTCTGTCAGCCGACGATTTTGAGCTTCACCGCGAGCCCGCTCATCAAGCTCAGCCGCATGACGGTTGGCTTCTGCTGTCTGTTGCGCCAGCATGAGCATACGCAGTTGCAGCAACTGGTTAGCTTGCTGACTGGAGAGCTGATTGGCATATTGAATCGCTTTGACCTGACCATCGGCCGTGGTCGCAGCCTGCTGGAGTCTCTCAAGTTGGCGCGCATCGGACTTCAGGTTATCTTGCTGCTGTTTGATGCTCTTAAACAGCCCATCATTGGCATTTTTTTGGGAGGTGGAGGCCAACTCCTGCTGTTTTTGCAGCGCCGCCTCATCGGCTGCTGTACACCCACCACTGCCAAAACAAGGCGAGCTTCTGTAGTAATTCGTATCCTGGAACTTATCCAGGTACGACTCGAAGCTGCCCGCCTGATTGGTGTAGTAGTCAAGCATGTCTTGCGCATGCATCAACTTGTTGATCGTGGAATTGGCCTCATCCCAGATGTAGGCAGCAGGGGCGACCGTATTCTTGACCATATTTTCATACTGGTCCAACTGTGTCCGGTACTGGTTCATCTGCGTGGCGTATTCCTCGATCTGCTTTGCCGTCTGCGCAATGCTCTCGATAGAAGTCACCTGATTGAGCGCGACATTCGCGCCGTCGATGACGGGAATCCCCGCGTAAGCCTGCAGGGTGAACCCGATACCTGCCAGCAACCCCACAGCCGGTTTTAAAAGGGTAGGCTTAGTCATATTCCTCTCCTTGTGCTTTTCATCAGTAGTCAAACGCTTGATACGGTTTGGAGAACGTCAGGTCCTTGGTCACCATCACGTTGAACCTGAACCCTGGGCGAATTTCCAAGGTCGGGGCGATATTCAGGTTTTTAGCAATCATCTGTGCCGTGACCTGGCCCAACTGTTGGCCCAAAGCCTCACTCATGGCACTGCTGGCACTCTCGCGCTGGTTGCCGCCACCAAAGCTGCTATTGGTATTACGGTCCTGGCTCAAGCTGATACCCGCCACCACGCCTGACATCAGCAATGCCGACCCGAACACCCGCACATAGTGATTGTTGACCTTGTCGTTGAGGCCGGAATAGCCGATCCCGTCGGCACCTGGCATAGCGCCAATATCCATTGCCTTGCCGTCTGGGAAGACAATGCGCTGCCAAGCCACGAGTACTCGTGCCTGCCCGTAGGCCACATCGCTGGAGTAGGAGCCGACCAGCCGAGCACCTTGCGGGACGAGCAGATGTTTACCCGTAGCCGTGTCGTAAACGCTTTGGGTGACCTGGCCAATGATCTGCCCCGGCAGGTCAGAGTTGATACCGGATACGAGCATGGCGGGGATCACAAAGCCGGCACGCAACTCATACGGGCTGCGTGGCGCCTGCAGCTTGGCATCCAGTGCCCAGCGGTCTTCACCGTCAGCGCCGTTGAACTGATCGAAGCCCTTCTCGCGCGATGCTGAAGCGGCAGCACGGAAAGGCGTGTCACCAAGGCCATCGGCGCCGCCTCCACCTGTACCCATACCGCCCTGGCGCAATTCAGCCAGTCGCGCTCGGAAGGCACTGTTGGGATCACTACGCGATTGCTCGTACAGACGTTGGCGTGCAGCTGCAATATTCGCGAGCGTGTCCTCTGGCCCGAGCGGCCCGTTTGCAGGGCGGGAGGACCCGACGCTGCGCGGCGCCTGAACCTGAACGGTACTCTTGGCTTGTACCGCCTCCTGGAACTGCTGCGCTTTCATGCGCCGAATACGCTCCAGCTCCTCGGCATTCATATCAGGTTGCCCGCCACGGGGTGGCAACGGTGGCGCATCAAGGTTGTCCGGGCGCACCACCTGCAAACGCTCTGGTTCCTGTACAGGCGCGTTATTCAGCGCCGGTACAACAGGCGGCTCGGCCTTGCTTGGGATGATGCCATCAGAATCCATACCGCTGA
Organism: Pseudomonas sp. S60; assembly: GCF_016647865.1. Taxonomy (NCBI): domain Bacteria; kingdom Pseudomonadati; phylum Pseudomonadota; class Gammaproteobacteria; order Pseudomonadales; family Pseudomonadaceae; genus Pseudomonas; species Pseudomonas sp. S60. Next base: position 78,075 of record NZ_JACVVH010000016.1, read on the forward strand.
TCTGATTGGCAAACAGGCTGCTGTTACCGGTTTTCTCCTTTTTCTTGTCTTCAGGCTCATGCTGCTGGTTGGCCCGATCCGATGCCACCATGATCATGATCAGCAAAAAAATGGCAGCCGCACCGCCGATGATGTACATCGGCCAGTTGTTCACCCGGCGCACACCGCTGCTGCGGTTCAGCTTGCCGGGGGAAGCGTCTGGGGACATGGCGTCGTTCGCTTTACTCATGCCGCGTTACTCCTTGCGAACCCAAGCACCCGCGGCCAGCAGACGGTCGTTCTGCACACCGTAGGCACGGCTCAGGGTTTCTGGGCCGACACGCAGAATCACCCGGATCAACTGGGTGTCCTTGGGGGTGTCGACTACATAGTTGACCGGCAATGGCGGCACCACGCCGCGTGCCACAGGCGCAGGCTGCGCCTTGGGATCGAACTCCTGCACGGAATAACCCGACGCACGCAGCGTGCTCAACAGCGCCACGCCATAGCCGTCGTTGGTTTCCTGGGCCAGGCGCAGGCGCGTGCTGGCCGGCGGATGCACCACCGCCAGCTGGCGCACGGTGGCCTGCGCCAGTTGCTGGTTGACTGCCGGCGAGGTGCGTTCGGCGAAGTTGCCGTACGGCCCATTGGCGCAGGCAGCCAGCCACAGGGTGGCGAACAGTGCTAGGCAAGCGCGCATGCTCATTTCCCCCGCTTGATGGTGATGCGGTCCTGGGACTTGCCGACACCGGCAATCAGGATGGCCTTGTCGAACACGGTGTCGACGATGTAGCGGTCACCCTGAACGCGGTAGTTGACCATCACCGTCTCGTCATCGCGGAACCAGCCGCCGTCCTTGCGCACCACCATCAACGACGGTGCTTCGGTCTGGGCAACGGTCTGCGGCATCTGGATGATGGTCTTGCTGCCGTCGTTATAAACCCGTACCGGCTTCCAGGACGTATCGCCCTCAACGGTGTAGTCGAAGCTTAGGTTGCCCAGGTACTCGCCAGTCTCGGGAATGGTGGAGCGCTTGCGTTCGGTGGTTTCGCGCTGCTTGATCAGGTTCCACTTGGCCAGTGCTTCCTCCGGGTAGGTGAAGGCCACTTGCGGCATGTACTGGGTACGGTGCGAGCGCAGCTTGAAGTGGTAGGTGCGGCGGTTGGTGGTCACCACCAGCGACGTTTCCAGGCCCACATCCATGGGCTTGATGATCAGGTGCTGCACTTCGCTCGGGCCGGCGCCAGTGATGGCAGGCTCGACGGTCCAGCGTGCGGTGTCGCCCAGGTTGATCGAGTTGACCTGTTCGCCGGCCTGCAGGGCGATGTCACACACCTGCAGTACTGCGCAGACGACGCTCGGCTGCTGTGCACCGAAGATAAAGCGCGCGGTACCGTCACCACCGTCCACCGGTTTGATGCCAGTGGCACTGGCCTGCTGCCAGCGCTGGGAAATGGCCAGGGCGGCCTTTTCCTGCGGGGTCAGGGTAGGGTTGGCGTCGGAGAAATACAGGTCAGCCTGACTGGTGCCGGGCGCGGCCTGAACGAACGCAGGCAGTGCGGCGGCGAGCAAAGCGCAAAGATAACGGTTCATGGTCGGTCCTTCAAAGTTGCTTGGACCAGGAGAAGTCGCGCACATAGGTCCCGATCGGGTTCATCCGTAGTTGCTCTTCGCTGGTTTGAGTGGTGGGTTCGGCGATGTAAGTGGTCACCAGGGCACGCCAGTTGGCCTTGCTCTTGACCAGGCCTTGGCGGTCACGGGTAATTTCTTCCCAGTCCACCTGCCAGGTCTCGGGCGTCTGCTGCATGACCGAGCGGATATCGACACTGACGGTTTCGTCCGCGGCGCGCACGAACGGGCTCGATTCCTTGGTGCCGTTCAGCCATTCGTTCATTTTTTGCGTGGCCGGGTCGTTCTGCCCGAGCAAGGCATAGATGCGGAAGATCGACTTGCGCAACAGGGCTACGTCGGGGGTAACGGTACGGGCATCGGCGATGAAGCCGGCCACCTGGGATTTCACCACACGCTGGTCGACCGCCTGCGCTACTTGCGCCGGCGCTACCGCCAGCGGCTGGCCCAACTTGTCCACTTCGACCACGTAGGGCACGAACTTGGACTGGCTGCCGATGTGGATCAGCCCACCGACGCAAGCCAGCGCAATCATCATCGACAGGATGGCGACCACCTGCCACATCAGGCGCGAGGTCACTACGCTGCCAACGTGATCGTTCCAGGTGCGTCGGGCGGTCAGGTACGGGTTATCAAGCGCCGCGCCTTTCGGCGACGGGGAGCTCATGCCAGGTTCTGCAGATTCGGCGGGGCGTTTTTGCACCATCGCCTTCAAGCGTTCAGCGAGGCTCATGCGGCCACTCCATAATCATTCAGTCTGAGGCCACGGGCGGCCAGCCATTCGTTCACCCAGCCATTGCCGTACTTGGCTTCCAGGCGCTTGATCGCAGCCACAGACTCTTTGTCGGATGCGCCGACAAAGGCCAGGGCCAGTGGGCCAAGGGCAAGGTCGTAGAGACGACGGCCGTTTTCCGATACGTAGTAGTACTGGCGCTTGGGCACGGCGGTGGCGAGGATCTCGATCTGGCGCGCGTTCAGCCCCATGCGCCGGTACAACAACGAGGTGTCTTCGTCACGGGCATACACGTTGGGCAGGAAGATCTTGGTGGCCGTCGACTCGACGATGACATCGAGGATGCCCGAGTTGGCGGCGTCCGAGAGGCTTTGGGTAGCCATCAGCACCAGGCAGTTGGCTTTACGCAGAACCTTGAGCCACTCGCGAATCTTCTCGCGGAAGGCCGGGTGGCCGAGCATCAGCCAGGCTTCGTCAAGAATGATTACCGCCGGCTGGCCCTTGAGGGCGCACTCGATGCGGCGGAACAGGTACAGCAGTACCGGCAGGGCGTACTTGTCGCCCAGGTTCATCAGCTCTTCGATCTCGAACACAGTGAAATCGGACAGGGCCAGGCCATCCTCATCCGCATCAAGCAGGTGACCCATGGTGCCGTCGACCGTGTACTGGCGCAGGGTTTCCCGCACGCTTTCGTCCTGTACCACCAGGCAGAATTCAGACAACGTGCGCGAACCGTCACGGTACATGCTCATTACTGCGTGGCCGATTTCGTTACGCTGCGCAGCGGTGGTTTCCAGGCCGTTGAGCGCCAGGATGGTGTCCATCCATTCCATGGCCCAGGCGCGGTCGCCCTTGGTCTCGAGGAACTGCAGCGGGCAGAAGGCCAGGCGCTCATCGTCTGCTGCCACGGTGAAGTGGCGACCGGACTCGCCGTTGCTCTCGGCACGAATACCGGCCGCCAGCGGGTACATGGACATACCCTTGTCGAAGGCGAAGATCGACATGCCCTTGTAACGACGCAACTGGGCGGCGATCAGCGCCAAGTGCGTGGACTTGCCCGCACCGGTCGGGCCGAACATGAAGGTGTGGCCCAGGTCACGCACGTGCAGGTTCAGGCGGAATGGTGTGGCCCCGCTGGTTACGCAGTGCATCAGCGCCGGTGACAATGGCGGGTAGAGCGGGCACGGCGCTTCGGCACTGCCTGTCCAAATGCTGCTGGTGGGCAGCATGTCAGCCAGGTTGAGCGTATTGATCAACGGCCGACGGACGTTTTCCACACCGTGACCGGGAAGGCTGCCGAAGAAGGCATCCAAGGTGTTGATAGTTTCGATGCGGGCGGCGAAGCCCAAGCGTTCGATGGCTTTTTCGACGCTGCGTGCAGCCTCTTCAAGCTGCTGACGGTCTTCGTCCATCAGCACTACCACGCTGGTGTAGTAACCCTGCGCGACCAAGCCACTATTGACCTCGGCAATCGCGTCAGCGGCATCCTGCACCATCGAGAGTGCATCCTGGTCGATGTTGCCATTGTTGGTGTTGAATACCTGGTCGAAGAAGCCGCGGACCTTCTGTTTCCATTTTTTGCGGTACTTTTCCAGGTGCTGCACTGCTTCGTGCGTATCCATGAAGATGAAGCGGCTGTTCCAGCGGTACTCGCACGGCAGTTCGGCCAACGCGGCCAGCACACCGGGCGCCGACTCCAGTGGGAACCCCTCGATTGCCACCACTTGAATAAAGTTGCGGCCGATTTTTGGCACCACACCGCCCCACAGTTCCTTGCCGCCAAGAATGGCATCCAGGTACATGGGGTTGCTGGGCAATTGCACCGGCTGGCTGATGCCCGTGATACAAAACTGCACCCAGCTCAGCAAGTCATCATGGGTGATCTGAGCACCCTCTTCGGTCACCAGCGCGTTGGCTTTCAGGCGGGTGAGCTTCAGCACCGAAGACAGGCTGCCTTCTACGCCCATGCAATCGCGCTTGAACTGCTCGATGAGGTTGCGCGTACGCGCCTTGTGGTCAGGCGGTGGCGTATCGTCGTCGAACATCAACTCGACGAATTTCTGCTGCGCCAACATCGGCGGGAAGAACGTCAAGGTCAGAACGAAATAACCTTCGTAGAGCGAGCCCAGGGACTCAAAGAAGCCACGGCGCTCTTCGTCCATCGCCTCGGTAAGCCGATCAGGGAAATGCGAAAAGCCTCGGCTGGAATAGTTGACCGCCGGGCGCCGCACTGCATCGACATGAATCATCCAGCCGCTGCCCAGCCCGGCCAGGGCCTGGTTGATGCGAAGCGATACCAGCTCGCGCTGGGCTTCGGTGCTGCTGGCGTTATCGTCGCCGCGGTACAGCCAGGACGCCATGAAGGCGCCGTTCTTGCCCACCATCACGCCGTCGTCGACCAGCGCCGCATGGTTCAGCAGGTCCGACAGGCCGGCATCTTTCGAGCGGTGCTTCTTCAGCTTGAGCTCGGCATCGACCTGCAGTAGACGCTGGACCAGCAGCAGGACCAGCAAGGCACCGAGGGCTGCGATGGCATACGCAATACCTTCGATCATTTGTATTGATTTCCCTGACTTGGAGGATTGTCCCTATACGGAGTGCTACGCGCCGGGTAGTACGACTTGTAGCGTCGATGACGCAGGTACACCGGGCGCATCTTCGGGTCGGCCTTGGCCATCACCCGCAGAATGAACAGCCCGGTAAACCACAGCACCAGCCCGACTATCGTGGCGCGCAGTTCCTGGGCGCTGAAGATCAGGGCGAAAGCCAGCAGGCCGGAGAACATCACCAGCTCGCGGTCACCGCCCATGAACAGGTTGTCGCGGTTGCCCGCACGACGGATGGGGATGGTGCGCAGCGCCATGATTCAGACCTGCCCTTGGGCCAGGCTGGAATCGATCACTGGCAGCCACTGGGCCAGCTCGGCACTGGTGCCGAAGAAGCTACTCATGATGTTGTTGGCGCCCACGATCAGTGCCATTACCAGCACCAGGAAGATCAGGGTGCGGAAGAAGCCGTTCAGGTCGCCACCAAAGATCAACACGCCGCCAGCGACAACGATGCCAATGATCGACAGCGCGAAGGCAACCGGCCCCGTTACCGACTTACGCAGCGATTCCAACCAGCTCTCATAGGGCAGCGTGCCGCTGCCTGCGGTGGATGCAAAAGCGTTTTCCGGGGTAACCATCACGTACAGCATCAGCAGGCAGAGGGCCAGATAGCCAAACGTTTGGGCGTTGAAACGGGGCAGCGAGATAGCTTGCATGAGCAGTGGTTTCCTTAAAGGTTACGTGTGATGTAACGGCCATCCTCATACCCGGAAACCTCGAGGATCTCCTGGATGCGGCGGCCTTCTGGGGTTCTGGCGATGGAAATGACGACGTGAACCGCTTCGCCAATCAGCGGCTCGATGTCGGCCGGGGCCGACTTGTTGCGGGAAACCAGGGATTTCAGACGGGTCAGCCCTTCGCTGGCGCTGTTGGCGTGCAAGGTCGCGGCGCCACCCGGGTGGCCGGTGTTCCAGGCATCGATCAGGTCGAGTGCCTCTTCACCGCGCACCTCGCCCACCAGGATGCGATCAGGGCGCATACGCAGCGAGGTCTTGAGCAGGTGGGTCATGCTGACGTCGACAGTGGTGTGGTACTGCACGAAATTCTTCGCCGCACACTGGATCTCGCCGGTGTCCTCGATGATGAACACGCGCTCGCTGGGGAACTCAATGACCATCTCGTTGATGACTGCGTTGACCAGGGTGGTCTTGCCGGTACCGGTACCACCGATCACCAGGATGTTGCGGTGCTCACGGATGGCGCGCTTGATGGAGTCGCACTGAGCGGGCGTCATGATCGCGGATTCGACGTACTGGTCCAGCGTATAGATAGCCACTGCCTTTTTGCGGATCGCAAACGTGGCGGCGCGGACGACGGGCGGAAGCTGGCCAGCGAAGCGCGAGCCATCCAACGGCCATTCACCTTCGAGCAAAGGCTTGGTGCGGGTGACTTCCTTGCCATGGAAGCCAGCCACGGTCTTGATGATGGACTCGGCCTGTGCCGGGCGCAGGTCACCGATGTGCTTCATCGGCTGGCCCAGCTTCTCAAGCCAGAGTTTGCCGTCGCCATTGCACATCAGTTCGACGGTCTGTGGATCGTTGAGGGCATCGATTATGAGCGGGCCGGCATCGCGCTCCAGCTTTTTCTTGGCGCGATCTTTCAGGCTGGCAGTTTCTGCAATTTCCACACTTATCGTCCATGAATTAACTATTACCTCCCCGGTTGGGCAGGCAATTAGAGCTCGCTGTTCGAGCAGGTCTTCAGACCGTCGATGAATCAAAGACCCTCGGCACTCGAAACAAGTCGCCTGCGCTGGGGATATTTGTTCGAGATATGAGAGGGGCTTCACAAAGGCGCGCAGGTTACCCGAGCAACAATTGCTAACGAAATGGTTAATCTCCTACAGCCATGTAAGCATTTTCCTACAAAACTGGCACGGTCGTGCCCTGACGCGAAAGCACCAGCATCGCTGAAACACGCGCCGCATATGGGATCCACGCCTGAGCGGGAAAAAAAAGACAGCTAATTGCCACCATCTTGTCTATTCAACAAATCAACAAAAATTAGAACCACTTCACAATTAAGCGTGGTTATTTCTTGCTGTTTGCATGACAAAAATGTTGCGAAGCGCTACCTCCTGGCGGCATTTCTGGGGAAACTTCGCGTGGTGACATCCATATGCCACTGCTTAGTGGCACTTAGATATCACTGCGCACTTTCGCGGCACATTGTGGTCTTTAAAAAGTTCAAAATAATATCAGCTGCTCTCCAGGCGGGCTGAAAAGTGAACAGTCAAGCACCTGCGCGTCCCGCCCCTCGAAGTTCAGCCTGCGCACGGTCTTGGCGAAGCGCTGCGCCAGCATTTCGGCAAAAATCCCCTCACCTCGCATCCGCGTGCCAAAGCGGCTGTCATACAGTTCACCCCCTCGGCTTTGCCGAATCAGGCTTAGTACATGGCTGGCACGCTGCGGGTAGTGGTCCTGCAACCACTGCTCGAACAACGGTGCCACCTCCAGTGGCAGGCGCAGCATCATGTAGGCAGCACTTTGCGCACCGGCCTGCCTGGCGGCCTCCAGCAGGTGCTCCAGTTCGCTGTCGTTGATCATCGGGATGATTGGCGAACACAGCACCCCCACGGGGATACCTGCCTCGCGCAGCACCCGTATCGCCCGCAACCGTGCATTCGGGGAGGCGGCCCTTGGCTCGAGTACCCGCTTGAGGTCGGCGTCCAGCGTGGTGAGGCTGATCATCACCCGTACCAACCGCAGGCTGGCCATTTCTGCCAGCAGGTCCAGGTCTCGCAGAATCAAAGCACCCTTGGTGACGATGGTGACCGGGTGGCGAAAGCGCAGCAGCACCTCCAGCAGCCGCCGGGTGAGCATCTGCTCCCGTTCGATGGGCTGGTAAGGGTCAGTGTTGGACCCCAGGTTGATGGGTGCGCAGACATACCCCGGCTTGCTCAACTGCTGCGCCAGCACCTCGGCGGCGTTGGTCTTGGCAATCAGCTTGGTTTCGAAGTCCAGCCCGGGGGAGAGGTCCCAATAGGCATGCGAGGGCCGGGCGTAGCAGTAGATACAGCCGTGCTCGCAGCCCCGGTAGGGGTTGATGGAGCGATCGAAAGGCAGGTCGGGGGAGGTATTGCGGCTGATCACCGTTTTGGCGATTTCTACCCGTACCTCCGTGCCTTGGGTTGGCGGCACTTCCTGGTGCCAGCCATCATCCTCCATCACCGACTGGTGGGAAGCGAAGCGGTTATGCGGGTTGCACGCGGTGCCCCGACCCTTTTGCGCTGATGGAGGAATCATGACAATAATCCTTACTGTATTTATATACAGTAATCGGATAAGTCGGCGGTGACCATCCCCTCTCGTCACTCCACGCCATGCCACCGAAGATACGGCTGCACACTTGGCTTGCGCCCCAGAAACACCTGCAATCCCTCATGCAAGGGGCGTGAGGCGCCGGGGGCGATCACTGCCTGGTGAAGTGCCTGACCGGTGGTGCGATCAAGCAGGCCCACCTGCTCGAAGCGGGCGAAGATGTCCATCGCACAGGCGTCAGCCCAGAGGTAGGCGTAGTAACCCGCATCATAGCCAGTGACCAGGTAATCGAAAGCGTGAGCCGGGTGTTCAAACGCGGCAAGTGGCCAGTAGCTACATTGCTCGCGGGCGAGCTCAAGCCGCTGGCGCACGGTTGTGCCGTCATTCGGGTTGGCATGCAGATCCAGGTCGAACAATGCCAGGCTCAGGTCGCGTGCTGTTTCGCCGACGGCTTCACGCTGGTAGCGCTCGATGCAGCGCTGCATCTGCCCGTGGCTGATGCGGCGGTCATCAAGGTGATGCGCCGAAATAGCCACCAGGTAATCCACGTTCCAGACCCAGCGCTCGAACAGCTTACCCAGCAATTCGGTGCCGTCGGTGCCCAGCTCGCTGACACTGGACAGCACCTGGTTGCCCGTACGCACCAGTAGGTGGTGCAGGGCATGGCCAAACTCATGGAACACTTTGCGCATGGCGCGGTGGTCCAGCAGGGGCTCGTCACCCTCGGGGACCGGTGGGATGTCGCTGTACATCATCACCACGGCCTGCTGGTAGATACCCTCGGCATCCACGCGGCGGTTATGTACATAGGTGGTGTACACGGCATCGGGTTGCTTGCCAGGGTGCTGAACGGCGTCGAGGTAGAACAGGCCGAGCAGCGCATGGTCCTGCCAGGCCTCGAACGTGAGCACGCTCGGATGCCAGGCAGGTAAGCGCACGGCGCGCAGTTCCAGGCCGAACAACTGCTGCGCCAATTGGAGCAAAGCCCGGACCACCGCGCTGAGCGGGAAGAACTCGCGCACGGCGTCATTGGACAGCACCCGGGCAGCGTTTCGGGCCTGCGCCTGCAGAAAATCCCTGTCCCAGGGCTGGGCTTGTTCAAGCCCCGCTGCCTGGGCCGCAGCCTCAAGCCCGGCACGCCAGCGCAACACGGCAGGTGCGATGCCGCCCGCCAACGCCTGTAGAAACTGGCGCACCTGTTGCTCCGAGCCTGCGCTCTTGCGCTGCAGGCTCAGCGCCATGTGGCTGCTGAAGCCGAGCAGTTGCGCCCGCTCATGACGCAAGGCTGCCAGACGCTGCAAAACGCTGGCGTTGTCTTTTTCAGGGTCGGTGTGCACACCGCGCTCATGGTAAGCGCGGTAGGCACGCTCGCGAACAGTCCGGTCGAGGGCTTCTTCCAGCACCTTGTCGGTGGCCCAGGCTTCACATGGGATCAACCAGCCTACGCTACCGTTTTGCTGGGCTTGCAGCGCCAGCTCGGCCAGGCCCCGTTCGGCAATGCCACGCAGTTGGTCGACGCTGTCGATCAGCAGCCCCGGCCTTGCCATGTTGCCCAGGAACGCTTCCTCCAGCGCCATAATCTGCTCTTGCAATTGTTGCAGCCGTTGCTTGTGCGGCGCCGACAGGGAAGCCCCGCTGATACGAAACTTTTCAAGGTGCCAGCGCAACGTAGCCCGTTGCTGAGCATCGAGGTTGCGCCCCACGTTGCTGGCAGCCAACCGGTCGTAAAGCGCGAACAGCCGGCCATTGCCATACCGGGTATTCAGGGCTGCATTCATGTTGAGGTAGAACTGCACAATAGCGTCGGCCCATGCCGCATCCTTGCCTATCAACGGCGAGGCTGCGTAGAACACGCCCAGTAGCTGTGCATCCAGGCCGTCGACCGCCAGGACCAGATCGTCCCAGGTGGGCAGGGCCTGCTGGTGTTCGATGACCCGCTCAACGCCCTGGCCATAGGTATGCAGCACATGGTCGAACGCGGCCTGCATGTTTTCGAGGGTGATAGCGTGATAGTCGACAGCGGAACCGCTGCCTTGCAGAAGGGGGTTGCTCATAGGCTCTGACTCGCTCGTTTTCAGGAACGTGCCAGCGTGCAGCGGGGCAAGCGGGGAAGGGCGCGATTAACTACTACCCGGGCGTTGCGCCCGGGCAGTACGGCGATCATTCAGCAGGCTTTTTCAGCTTGGGGTTGGGGAAGAACTGCACGGTCTGGACCTTCGCCGGCGCGGCCTTGGGCGCCTGGTGGTTCACCCGAGTGCCCAGTTCCCTGGGCACCGACAGGCCCTGCTCGTTGAGGGTGTCGGTAAAGCCACAGGCCACGCACTCACGGTGAGGTACGCCGTCTTCGTTCCACATCATCAGCTTGTCCGGCTCGCTGCAGGCCGGGCATACCGCCCCGGCAATGAAGCGCTTCTTGGTCTTGTTCACGGCATCCTCACTCATGCGGCCGCTTCTTCACTGAGGCCGCTGTGGCGCAGCAGTGCATCGATGGACGGCTCACGGCCACGGAAGTCGACGAACAGCACCATTGGCGCACGCGAGCCGCCCCGGGCCAGGATCGCCTCGCGGAACGCACGGCCGGTTTCGGCATTGAACACGCCTTCTTCCTCGAACCGCGAGAACGCATCGGCCGACAGCACTTCAGCCCATTTGTAGCTGTAATAGCCCGCCGCATAGCCGCCGGCAAATATATGGGCAAAGCTGTTGGGGAAGCGGTTGTACGCAGGCGGGCGCATCACCGTGACTTCGTCGCGCACACCTTCGAGCACCTGCAGCACCGTGCGGCCGTCGCCATGGCTGGCGTGCAGCTCAAAGTCGAACAGCGAGAACTCCAGCTGGCGCACCATCATCATGCCCGACTGGAAGTTCTTGGCCGCCAGCATCTTGGCCAGCAGGTCCTGGGGCAGGGCTTCGCCGGTTTCGTAATGGCCGGAGATCAACGCCAGGCCCTCAGGCTCCCAGCACCAGTTTTCCATGAACTGGCTGGGCAGCTCCACGGCATCCCAGGCCACACCGTTGATACCCGACACACCGGCATGCTCGATGCGGGTCAGCAGGTGGTGCAGGCCATGGCCGAATTCATGGAACAACGTGGTGACTTCGTCATGGGTAAGCAACGCCGGCTTGCCAGGCGCCGCGGGGGTGAAGTTGCACACCAGGTTGGCCACCGGGCTCTGCAACTGGCCACCTGCGGTGCGGCGGCGGTCGCGGGCACCGTCCATCCAGGCGCCCCCGCGCTTGTTGGCGCGGGCATACAGGTCGAAGAAGAAGCGGCCCACGTGCTGGCCGTTTTCCTTGATCTCGAACAGGCGAACATCCGAGTGCCAGGCATCGAAGCCCTTGAGCTCGGCGATTTCAATGCCGTACAGGCGCTGCACGATGCTGAACAGGCCACCCAGCACCTTGTCGATGGGGAAGTAGGCGCGCAGCGCTTCCTGGGACACGCTGTAGCGCTGCTCGCGCAGTTTCTCGCCAAAGTAACCGGCGTCCCAACTGGCCAGCTCGGGGCAACCCTGCTCGGCCGCGTAGGCCTTGAGCTGGGCGAGGTCCTGGGCGGCGAATGGCTTGGAGCGCTTGGCCAGGTCGCGCAGGAAGCTCAGCACCTGGTCGCTGGACTCGGCCATTTTGGTGGCCAGGCTCAGCTCTGCGTAGTTCTTGTAGCCCAGCAGCTCGGCCAGCTCCTGGCGCAGGTCAAGAATCTGCTGCATCACCGGGCCATTGTCGAACTGGCCGGCATTCGGGCCCTGGTCCGAGGCACGGGTGCAGTAGGCGGCATACAGTTCTTCGCGCAGTGCGCGGTCGCTGGCGTAGGTCATCACCGCGTAGTAGCTGGGGAACTCCAGGGTGATCAGCCAGCCATCGAGCCCCTTGGCCTGGGCAGCCGCAGCCATCTGCGCCTTGGCAGAGTCGGTCAGCCCGGCCAGGGCCGCTTCGTCGGTAACGTGCTTGCTCCACGCCTGGGTGGCATCGAGCAGCTGGTTGGAGAAGCGGCTGCCCAGCTCGCTGAGCTTGCTTTGCACCTGGGCGTAACGCTGCTGCTGGTCTGCAGGCAGGTCGATACCCGACAGGCGGAAGTCACGCAGCGCATGCTCAAGGATGGTTTTTTGCGCCACGTCGAAGCCGCTGGCCTCAGGGCTTGCAGCCAACGCCTGGTAGGCGTCGAACAGGGCACGGTTCTGCCCCAGCTCGGTGGCATAGGCGCTCAGCGCCGGCAGGCACGCCTCATAGGCCTCGCGCAGCTCCGGGCTGTTGCACACCGCATTCAGGTGGCTGACCGGGCTCCAGGCCGCACCCAGGCGGTCGTTGAGTTCGTCCATGGCCAGTACCAGGCCGGCCCAGGTGGGGTTGCTGCCCTGGGTTTCCAGGATCTGGGCAATAGCTGTACGGTTGTCGGCCAGGATCGCTTCGATCGCCGGCAACACGTGTTCGGCACGGATTTGCGAGAAGGGCGGCAGATCGTGGGATTGCAGAAGCGGGTTGTTCGCAGTCACGGTTTGGATACCTTGGCAGAAGAAACACTGCCCCATCTTAATTACAATCGACGCCGACCGCAGCAGGCAGCCAGCCTATCGGCACAGATGAGGGAGGCTATCATGGCCATTCGAAGTTTCCGGCAACATACGCCAAGGCTCGCCGCCAGGGCCTTCGTGGACCGCTCGGCGGTGGTGCTGGGGGACGTGGAGATCGGTGAGGACAGCTCGGTGTGGCCCATGACGGTGGTCAGGGGCGACATGCACCGCATCCGCATCGGCGCGCGCACCAGCGTGCAGGACGCCAGCGTGCTGCACATCACCCACGCCGGCCCGTTCAACCCGGATGGCTTCCCGCTGATCATCGGCGACGAAGTCACCATCGGCCACAAGGTCATGTTGCATGGCTGCACCCTGGGCAATCGCATTCTGGTGGGGATGGGCAGCACCATCATGGACGGTGCCATCGTCGAGGACGAAGTCATCATCGGTGCCGGTAGCCTGGTGCCACCGGGCAAGCGGCTGGTCAGCGGCTATCTGTACATGGGCAGCCCGGTGAAGCAGGCACGGCTGCTGAACGATCAGGAGCGCGCGTTCTTTTCCTACAGCGCGGGCAACTATGTGAAGCTCAAGGACCAGCACCTGGCCGAAGGCTACGACCAACCCGAATGACCGCTTCGCAGGTTTACCTGCGAAAAACGCCATAAAGTACACAAGCGGAACGGTATACATGCACCAACAAAACATCCTGTTCGACCTCGACGGCACCCTCACCGACCCGCGCCTGGGCATCACCCGCTCCATCCAGTACGCGTTGGCCAAGCTGGGTATCGATGAACCCGACCTGGTGCGCCTGGAGCACTTCATCGGCCCGCCGCTGCTGCAGGCATTCATGCAGTTCTATGAATTCGACGAAGCCAAGGCCTGGGAGGCGGTCAACTTTTACCGGGAACGCTTCCGCGTGACCGGGCTATACGAAAACCAGGTGTTCGAGGGCGTGCCCGAGTTGCTCGAGGCCCTGAATGCGCAGGGGCGAACCCTGTTCATCGCCACCTCCAAACCCTGGGAATTCGCCCGCGAAATTGCCCGGCACTTTGCGTTCGACCGCCATTTCAAAGTGATCTACGGCAGCGAGCTGGACGGCACCCGCACCAACAAGGTCGAGCTGATTCGCCATCTGTTGGACGAAGAAGGCCTGGACCCGGCACAAACGCTGATGATCGGCGACCGCAAGCATGACCTGATCGGGGCACGCAGCAACGGGGTGCAGGCCGTGGCGGTGGGGTATGGCTTTGGTAGCCAGCAGGAGCTGATGGCCGAGTCGCCTGCGTTCCACTTCGCCACGCTGGCCGAGATGCATCAGGCGTTCGTCAAGGCCTGAGCGGCGGGCATCAGCTGCTGTAGTGCGGCTGTTCTGGCCGCTGCAGGCAGGCGTGCCAGGTGCTCGACTTCCAGATAAAAACGGGCCCAGTCGCCGTTTACTTTCTGAAACAACGCGGTAAATGCGGGCACCCACTGGTCATACAGCCCAAACGGCAGGAGCTTGGCGTTGTTCAGCGGGGCGTATACCCAGGCGTCGTAGCGGGTGTCGCCTGACCACTGGCTGTCACGCAGTTGCCGGTATTCGCGCCTCAGGCGCTGGAATTCGGCCTGTTTGGCCAAGCGCTTGTGCACATCGTCCAGCGGGCCACTGTAAATGGCCTGCAGGCGCTTGCGGCTGGCCAGCACCAGGCGGATGAACTGCTCACGCTGCTGCCCCTGCTGTTCGCCATCGGCCGCAAGCCCCCTTGCCAGCCGCCATTGGCGCGTGCCTTGCTGCTCGACGAAGGTCGCAAATGACTCGTTGAACGCGGTGTCATCCTGCACGTAGACACGCTGGTGGGCCAGCTCGTGGAAAATCAGCGTGGCCAGCCGCTCATCGCTCCAACCCACCATGGAGGACAGGATCGGGTCGTCGAACCAGCCCAGTGTCGAATAAGCCTCGACGCCGCCGACATACACATCCAGACCCTGCTCGCGCATCAACGCCGCCGCTCCACGGGCGGCGCCCTGGCGATAGTAGCCCCGATAGGCCACGCAGCCCGCGATTGGAAAACAGTGGGTAACAGGTTGCAGCGAGAGCTCGGGGGTGGCGAACACATTCCATACCACGAACGGGCGGCCCAGGTTGGCGTACACCCGGTAACTGCGGTTGTCGGGCAGGTGCAACTGCTGGCTGGCGAAGTCCCGCGCTTGCTGCGCGTGCAGCAGGCGGGCGCGCAATGCTGCAGGTGTGGCGGGGTCAGCCACCACCTGTGCCACCGGCTGGCGCGCGCGCAACAGCGCCCACTGCCCCTCGGCCAGTTGGCCGTAATAGCGGGCACTGGTGCAGCCGTTCAGCAGAGCAGCTGCCAACAGCGGAACCAACAGGGCGAAAACGCGGTCGAGTGGCCCAGGGCCTGAGCGCTGCAAATATGAACGTTCAACCATCCTGATTCACTCACGGCCTGTTTGCCTGAAGACTATCTCGCCAAAGGGGAAATTCGCCATGCGTGCACTATGGGTTGCTGGGTCACTGCTGATGGTTTCGGCCTGCTCCACCTTGCCGGACCCTGACCCGAACCAGGCCTGGATCGACCTCGAACCCCGCAAGGATACGTCCCTTGATGCGCTCCAGGTAGATGAGCACGATTGGGCCGACAGCCGCTACTTCGAAGTGCAGCCTGGTAACCATGAGCTGACGGTGCGCTATCAGTTCCCGGTCACGCCCAGCAATATCGGGCCTGTGAAGGAGCCGCTGTGGCGGGATTGCCAGGTCAAGCTGGCATTCAACGACTTCAATGCCGGCCAGCGTTACCAGTTGCAGGCGGGCAGCATTGGCTTCAGGCCGTGGGTAAAACTGTATGACCACCAGCAAAAACTGGTAGGCCAAGGGCTGCCAGCGGGTTGCCAACGTACCTGAAGCGCGCAACGGCGCTATGCTTAGAGCCTGTACATTGCAAATGAGAAACCCGCCATGCGCCAGCCCATGATGCTGATCGCCCTCAGTGCACTGGGCGCTTGCGCCAGCCCACTGCCCCCGGTAGACCCCAAGCAAGCCTGGGTCGACTTGTACACCATGACCCCTGGTAGGGTCATCATGGCTGATCGGCTCGATGGCAAGCGCCTGGACGATGGCCGCTACTTCCAGGTAACCCCCGGCAAGCACGAACTGGTGGTGCGCTTCGATTACGAGATTTACGCAGGCGGCTTTACCACCGACCCCAGGGAGCGAACCTGCTACCTGACCGTGCGCTTCAACGACTTCAAGGCGGGGGAACGCTACCGGCTGGAAGCGCGGGCACCGGTGATGGAGCCGCAGGTACTGCTTTATGACGCCAGCCGCACAGTAGTGGTGAACAAGCCGAGCCAGGTCTTTTGTATCCCCTGACCCAGGGGCATGGCCGCCGCGATAACGTGTGCGGTTACTGATCGTTTTTTTGGTAGATGATCTTCTGGGTGCCGCCGTTACAGGTCCCGACCACCATGTTGGGGTCTTGCACCTCGCTGTTCGGCACGATTTCAAGCGTGTAGGACGCAACGCCCTGCGCCTGGATCTTCGCTTCGATCTCGGCTTTCAGCTCTTCGCAGGGCTTTACCGCTGCCAATGTGCAGGTTGCAGTTAAAGAGGCGAAAACAGCGACTGCGAGGCGAATCATGGGGGCGGCTCCTGTAGTGGCAGCGATGCTGCCGAGGGTTGCTAGATTACCGCAAACCGCCCCCGATTCATGCATCAGCCAACCAGGCTGGCATCCAGGGTAATTTTTGCGTTAAGTACTTTGGATACCGGGCAACCGGCCTTGGCCTTGTTGGCGATTTCCTCGAACTGCTCGGCACTTGCACCGGGCACCTTGGCCCTCAGGACCAAATGAACAGCAGTGATCGCAAAACCATCCGGCTGCTTGTCCAGCGTGACTTCCGCAGCGGTGTCGATACGCTCAGGCGTGAAACCTGCTTCGCCCAACATCATCGACAGGGCCATCGAGAAGCAGCCCGCGTGCGCAGCGCCGATCAACTCTTCAGGGTTGGTGCCCGGGGTCTTTTCAAAGCGGGTGTTGAAACCATAGGGGTTCTGCTTGAGGGCGCCGCTTTCGGTAGAAAGCAGGCCTTTACCGTCTTTCAGACCACCTTGCCAGATCGCCGATGCTGTCTTTTTCATGATGCCTCCTGGTCATTGGTTACATACCTAAGGGTTCAGAGGCACGCTGCTGCTTGAGAGTTCAGCGCAATCTGACCGCAGGCATTGAATCCAACGATTGCGCCCATACACAGTCAATAAGGCTTCTGGCCAACCACTTTTTGCGGAGGCTCCATGACGCAGTTGCGTGATCTGAACATTTCCACCCTCGACCTGGTACCGGTACGTGCCGACGCTGGCCCAGCCCAGTCGTTGCGCAACTCGCTGGACCTGGCGCAGCACGTCGAGCGTTTTGGCTACAACCGTTTCTGGGTAGCCGAACACCACAACATGGACGGCATTGCCAGTTCGGCCACCTCGGTGCTGATCGGTTACCTGGCGGGCGGTACTTCGCGCATCCGCGTGGGGTCTGGCGGCATCATGCTGCCCAACCATGCCCCATTGGTGGTGGCTGAGCAGTTCGGCACGCTGGCCAGCCTGTACCCGGGGCGCATCGACCTGGGCCTGGGCCGCGCGCCGGGGTCCGACCAGATGACCGCCTACGCGCTGCGCCGCGACCGGGCCGGCAGCGCGGACGACTTCCCGGAGGACGTAGAAGAACTGGCACGCTACCTGGGCCCGCGCACCGACGACCAGAAGGTCATCGCCGTGCCAGGGCATGACACCGAAGTGCCCATGTGGCTGCTCGGGTCCAGCCTGTTCAGTGCCCAACTGGCAGGCATGCGCGGCATGCCCTATGCGTTCGCCTCGCACTTTGCCCCGCGTTACATGCATGAGGCCATTCGTGTGTACCGCAACCACTTCAAGCCATCCACTGCGCTGGACAAGCCCTACGTGATGCTGGGTATCCCCATGGTGGTGGCGGAAACAGACGAAAAAGCCGAATACCTGGCGACCTCGGTGTACCAGCGCATCCTGTCACTGATCCGTGGGCAGAGCCTGATGCAAAAGCCCCCGGTCGAGAGCATGGACGGTTTGTGGCTACCCCATGAGCGCGATGCGGTGGGCAGCTTCCTGGGCCTGGCGATGATAGGCAGCCCGCAGAAAGTCCGAGCCAAGGTTGAGGTGCTGCTGGAGCAGACTGGGGCGGATGAGCTGATGTTCACGTGCGACCTGTATGAGCATGCGGATCGCATCAGGTCGTATGAGTTGCTGGCGCAGGCGTTGCAAGCGGGCCATTGACCCCTGCCAATCGCCGGCTTGCCGGCGATTGACGGCGACGTTAGCTGCGGCGGTACACGATTTCCTTGGTGCCGCCTTCACAGCTGCCTACAACCTTGCCTGCCGGCTCGCCTTTGTTGACGACTTCCAGGGAGTACCCCTGCACACCCTTGGCATCCAGCTTGGCCGCGATTTCAGCTTTGAGCTCCTCGCAAGGCTTGCCAGCTGCCAGCGCACCACCGGCCAGGCTCATCAGGCCCAGCGCCAGAATCAGTTTGTTCATTACTCGCTTTCCTTGTGCAATGAAATCGGAAAAGGCGCCCGGTCAGGCGCCTCCCGTATTGATACCCCATAGCGCCAGGCGCTTCCAGCCTGGAAATGTGTCAGCTGTTGGTGATGCGGAAACCGACTTTCATCGTGACCTGGAAGTGCTCGACCTTGTTGTCGCGAATATGCCCACGGGTGCTGACCACCTCGAACCATTCGAGCATCTTGATGCTCTTGGACGCCTCCGCCAGCGCATTCTGGATCGCGTCCTCGATGCTGCTGGTGGACGAACCTACCAACTCGACCATTTTGTACGTGTGGTGATCGGACATGTGCTCTCTCCTCGGATATTGACCTGGAGCCTGGCAGGCAGGCCTGGTTTACCTGCGAGCCGATAAACCAACAGAAAGTTCGATCGCACTTTCGCCCCGCGCAGCAGTCGCATTTTCTACAGCCCACAACGCGAAGGAGAGTCAACATGCCACGCAACTCGCTGCGAAAAACATCCCTGGAAAGCATGGAAGCCGAGATCGAGAGCCTTCTGAAAAGCCTGGAAAACCTCAAGAATGACGCCTCGGAAGAGTCGCAGAAATCCCTGAAGGCCATCCGCAGCAACGCCGAAACAGCACTGCGCCATTCCCGTAGCCTGGTAAGCGACGCCTACGAAGAAGTGAAACACCGCACCCGTCAAACCGGCATCGCCACCCGCGACTATGCCCAGGAACACCCCTACACCACCGCCGGCGTCGCCATTGGTGCGCTGGGCCTGCTGGCGGCCTACCTGCTGTGCAAGCGCAACTAAGCGCTCTGCCTGGCCAATTCGGCGCGTAGCCAACGCGCCAGCTGCTCGGCGCGCCCATCTGCGGCGCGCCGTGGCACCCACAGCGCCAATGCTGCGGGTGTACGCGTAAATCCCCAGGGCGCGCTCAAGCGGCCAGCTCGCAAGTCATCCGCCACCAATGCCTGCGGCGCAATCGCCACGCCAAGCCCCGCACAGGCAGCTTCCAGCAAGTAGTACAGGTGCTCGAACGCCTGGCCATAGTGGATACCCTTTGGGTCCAGCCCATGCTCCATCGCCCAGGTTGGCCACGCCTGTGGGCGCGACGTGGTGTGCAGCAGCGCTTCGTCCAGCAGGCGGTCAACGGGCGCCCCTTGCAGCCGTGAGAAGCCGGCAAAATGTGGGCTGAGCACCGGCCCGATACGCTCCTCGGCCAGTACATGCACGTGCATGTCGGCAGGCCATGGTGGCTCGGCGTACACCAACAGGGCATCCAGGCCGGGGCGACGCGGGTCCAGGTCACCCTCACCGGCTGACAAGTGCAGGCGTAACTCCGGCAAGTCAGCCTTCAAGCGCCCCAACCTGGGGATGAACCAGCGCGCCAGCAGGCTGCCTGAACAGCCAAGCACGAACGCCGCCTGGTCACCCTCGCGGCCAAGCTCACCGCACACGCTGCGCAGCCGGTCAAAGGCTTCGCCACTCACATCGCGCAGGCGAATGCCGGCATCTGTGAGTTTGATACCGCGCCCGTCCTTGACGAACAGGGCAACGCCCAGGTGCGTCTCCAGCACCTTGATCTGCCGGCTTACCGCACCATGTGTCACATGCAGCGCTTCGGCCGCCAGGCTTACGCTGTTAAGCCGGGCAGTGGCTTCAAATGCCCGCAGGGCATTGAGGGGAGGGAGATCCTGGGCCATGTTACCTGTGAGTTTTTCTGACAAGTTTGCGCAATCTTATCGGTTTTCAGCGGCGCCTGCCGTGGTTACAGTAAAGCCCATCATTCATTCGATATGCCTTGGAGCGCCCCATGACCCAGTCCCAGTACCGCCCCGGCCCAGATGCCAACGGCCTGTTCGGCTCGTTCGGTGGCCGCTACGTGGCCGAAACCCTCATGCCGCTGGTGCTGGACCTGGCCCGCGAGTACGAAGCTGCCAAGGCAGACCCTGCATTCCTCGAAGAGCTGGCGTACTTCCAGCGCGATTACATCGGCCGGCCAAACCCGCTGTATTTTGCCGAACGCCTGACCGAACACTGCGGCGGTGCAAAAATCTTCTTCAAGCGTGAAGAGCTGAACCACACCGGCGCCCACAAGGTGAACAACTGCATCGGCCAAGTGCTACTGGCCAAGCGCATGGGCAAGAAGCGCCTGATCGCCGAAACCGGCGCCGGCATGCACGGTGTGGCCACTGCCACCGTGGCGGCGCGCT
This sequence comes from Pseudomonas sp. S60, assembly GCF_016647865.1. NCBI lineage: Bacteria > Pseudomonadati > Pseudomonadota > Gammaproteobacteria > Pseudomonadales > Pseudomonadaceae > Pseudomonas > Pseudomonas sp. S60. The sequence continues at coordinate 98,543 of NZ_JACVVH010000016.1, forward strand.
TCGGCCTGCCTTGCGTGATCTACATGGGCGCCACCGACATCGAGCGCCAGCAGGCCAATGTGTTCCGCATGCGCCTGCTGGGCGCTGAAATCGTGCCGGTCACCGCCGGCACCGGCACCCTGAAAGACGCCATGAACGAGGCGCTGCGTGACTGGGTCACCAACGTGGAAGACACCTTCTACCTGATCGGCACCGTAGCCGGCCCGCACCCGTACCCAGCCATGGTCCGCGACTTCCAGTCGATCATCGGCAAGGAAACCCGCGCCCAGTTGCAGGAAAAGGAAGGCCGCCTGCCCGACAGCCTGGTCGCCTGCGTCGGCGGGGGCTCCAATGCCATGGGCCTGTTCCACGAGTTCCTCGAAGAACCAAGCGTGCAGATCATCGGCGTTGAAGCGGGTGGCCACGGCGTGCACACCGACAAGCACGCTGCCAGCCTGAACGGGGGCGTACCGGGCGTGCTGCACGGCAACCGCACTTACCTGTTGCAAGACGCCGACGGCCAGATTACCGATGCCCACTCCATTTCCGCAGGCCTGGACTACCCTGGCATCGGCCCGGAGCATGCCTACCTGCACGAAGTGAAACGGGTGGAGTACGTCAGCATCACCGATGACGAGGCGCTGGATGCATTCCATGCGTCCTGCCGCCTGGAGGGCATCATCCCGGCCCTGGAAAGCGCCCACGCCCTGGCCGAAGCCATCAAGCGCGCGCCCAGCCTGCCCAAGGATCACCTGATGGTCGTGTGCCTCTCGGGCCGCGGCGACAAAGACATGCAAACCGTCATGAGCCACATGGCCGCCCAGGAGAAACAGGCATGAGCCGTCTTGAACAACGCTTCGCCGAGCTGAAAGCCGAAGGGCGCTCGGCACTGGTCACCTTCATCACCGCCGGCGACCCGGGCTACGATGCATCGCTGCAAATTCTGAAGGGCCTGCCCGCAGCGGGCGCGGACGTAATCGAACTGGGCATGCCGTTCACCGACCCGATGGCTGACGGTGTGGCCATCCAGCTGGCAACCCTGCGCGCCCTGGAGGCCGGGCAGACCCTGGCCAAGACGCTGCAAATGGTGCGTGACTTCCGTACCGGCAACCAGACCACGCCCATCGTGCTGATGGGCTACTACAACCCGATCCACCGCTTTGGCGTCGAAGCCTTCGTCGCCCAGGCCAAGCAAGCCGGTGTCGATGGCCTGATCATCGTCGACCTGCCGCCGGAGCACGACGCCGAACTGGCAAGCCCCGCCCAGGCTGCCGGCATAGATTTCATCCGCCTGACCACCCCGACCACCGACGATCAGCGCCTGCCACGGGTACTGGAGCGCAGTTCCGGGTTTGTCTACTACGTGTCGGTAGCAGGTGTGACCGGCGCAGGCTCGGCCACAACCGAGCACGTCAGCGAAGCCATTGCGCGCCTGCGTCGGCACACCGACCTGCCGATCAGCGTTGGTTTCGGCATTCGTACTCCCGAGCAGGCCGCCGCCATCGCACGCCTGGCCGATGGCGTGGTGGTGGGGTCGGCACTGGTGGACAAGATCGCCCAGGCCGAGCGCCCGGAACAGGCCGTAGATGACGTGCTCAGCCTGTGTGCGGCGCTGGCAGAAGGCGTGCGCGGCGCGCGGCGCTAAGCTGGCTTGCCCTTACTGCCAGTAAGCTGGCAGTGAGGGCAAGCCCGGGCATTACCCAACGAATAGCGAAAGGTCCAGCGGGCGCACCGCCCCCATCCAGATCGCATGGTCGCGGTGGTCGGCCAGCTCATCCCCGGTCAGCGGGTGCATGAACACCACCAACCCCTTGCGGTTGAGCGCCAGCCACGGCAATACCACGCCGACGATTTCCGGCTCGAACGCCAGCTGGCAACTCCAGTCCGGGTGCGGCCCCACTCGCTTCTGGTGCAGGCGGCCCATGGTCACCGGGAACAGCCGCGCGGCTTCCTCGCAGAGCTCACGGGCCTGCTCCAGGGTGGCGGCATCGTAATAAACGTGGGCGTGGTAACCCTTGATTCTCTGCATGCTTACCTCCGCTGCTGCAATGGCCATGACTATACCCGGCCAAAACCGATGAGCGCCCTGGAAATCACCGCTCGCGCTCCTGCTCCAACCAGCTTACAAAGCGTTCTATCAGCGCACCACGGCGCTTGCGCGGCGGCAGCACGGCGTAATACCCGCGTGCCGACCGCAGGCTGCCTGGCAGTGGCCGGCAGAGCAGGCCTTGGTCCACCAGGCTGTCCACCAGGTGCCCCCAGCCGATCGCCACCCCTTGCCCGGCAATGGCAGCCTGAATCAGCAATGTGTAGTTGTCGAAGCGTAGCTGCCCCGGCGGCGGCGGGCTGGCCACACCCAACCCACGAAACACCCCCGCCCAGTCGAACCAGCGGCTGGACTGCTCGCCCTTCAGGTGCAACAGGGGCAAACGTTGCAAGGCCTCGGCTGACAAGGGTTTGCCACCGATCAGCCCAGGGCTGCACACGGGGAAAACCTCTTCATCGAACAGCCAGCGGCTTTCCCCTTGGCGGAAGCGGCCATCGCCGAACAGCACGGCCACATCGACGTCCGGGCGCAACATGCCTTGGCTGCGTTCCCCGGTCACCAGGCTCACATCCACCTGTGGATAAGCCTCATGAAAACGCTGCAGCCGGGGCATCAGCCAAAAGGCGGCGAAAGCAAAATCGGTCGCCACCTGCAACACCTCACGCTGATCACGCCCACTGGCCTGGGCGATCCCGCCATCCAGCGTGTGCATGGCCTGGCTCACGTGCTCGAACAGCAGTTGGCCAGCCTCGGTTAGCTGGATGCCGCGATAAATGCGGTCGAACAAGCGAGTGCCTAGCTGCGCTTCCAGGCGTTTTACCTGCTGGCTCACCGCTGGCTGAGTAGTGCCCAGCTCCAACGCGGCTGCGGTAAACCCGTTCAATCGCGCTGCCGCCTCGAACACGCGCAAGGTATCCAGCGACACGTCGGCCAAGTGCTCAAACATAAGCGCAGCTTATCCCAGTCATTGCCCGCCATGGGCTTTACCCATGTTATCCACAGTCGCATCTTGGTACGCAAGCGGTTCGCATAACCCTCGACGATGGAAGCTTCCCATGACGCGCCCCAATATCCTGTTCATCATGGCCGACCAGATGGCGGCGCCGCTGCTGCCCATCTACGGCCCATCCCCCATCCAGATGCCCCACCTCAGCCGCCTGGCCGAGCAGGCCGTGGTATTCGATTCGGCCTACTGCAACAGCCCACTGTGTGCCCCCTCGCGGTTCACCCTGGTGAGTGGCCAGCTGCCCAGCCGTATCGGCGCCTACGACAATGCGGCCGACTTCCCCGCTGACGTGCCCACGTATGCCCACTACCTGCGCCGCCTGGGCTACCGCACGGCGCTGTCGGGCAAGATGCATTTTTGCGGCCCGGACCAGTTGCACGGCTATGAAGAACGGTTGACCAGCGACATCTACCCGGCCGACTACGGGTGGGCAGTGAACTGGGACGAGCCCGACGTGCGCCCCAGCTGGTACCACAACATGTCGTCGGTGCTGCAAGCTGGGCCGTGCGTGCGCACCAACCAGCTGGATTTCGATGATGAGGTGGTGTTCAAAGCCCGCCAGTACCTGTACGACCATGTACGTGAAAGCGACGGCCGGCCGTTCTGCCTGACGGTGTCCATGACCCACCCGCACGATCCCTACACCATTCCCAAGCGCTACTGGGATCGCTACGAAGGTGTGGAGATCCCCATGCCCCGCGCCGAGTTCAGCCAGGCAGAGCTGGACCCCCATTCGCAGCGCCTGCTGAAGGTGTACGACCTCTGGTACAAGGCGTTGCCTGAAGAGAAGGTCCACGATGCCCGCCGAGCCTACTTCGGCGCCTGCAGCTACATCGACGACAACATCGGCCAGCTGCTGCAAACCCTCGAAGAATGCAACCTGGCCGATGACACGCTGATCGTGTTTTCCGGCGACCACGGCGACATGCTTGGCGAGCGCGGCCTCTGGTACAAGATGCACTGGTTCGAGATGTCCGCCAGGGTGCCCCTGCTGGTCCATGCACCAAAGCGCTTCAAGCCTGCCCATGTCGACGCGTCTGTATCAACCTGCGACTTGTTACCTACCCTGGTGGAGCTGGCCGGTGGTGCTGTGGATAAAAACCTGCACCTGGATGGCCGCTCCCTGCTTGGCCACCTGCAAGGGCACGGCGGCCACGATGAAGTGATTGGCGAATACATGGCCGAAGGCACCGTGGGCCCGCTGATGATGATCCGCCGTGGTGCCTACAAGTTCGTGTACAGCGAAGACGACCCTTGTTTACTCTATGACCTGAGCCACGACCCGCACGAGCGGGAGAACCTCACCGGCAGCCCGGACCATCAGGCGCTGCTGCAGGCATTTGTCGAGGAAGCCCGCCAGCGCTGGGACATACCCGCCCTGCGCCAGCAGGTGCTGGCCAGCCAGCGCCGCCGTCGCCTGGTCGCCCAGGCACTGGCCATCGGCAAACTGAAAAGCTGGGACCACCAACCCATGGTGGACGCCAGCCAACAGTACATGCGTAACCACATCGATCTCGATGACCTCGAGCGCAAGGCACGTTACCCACAGCCCGCACCCATGGATTGAGAAGAGAGGCCGCCATGCACAAGTTCTCCGCTACCGTGTTGACCCTGGCCATCGGCCTGGGCACCGTCACCGCTCACGCCGCTGACAGCAGCGACCAATGCACCACCGTGAAAATGGCCGACCCCGGCTGGAGTGATATCGCCACCACCAATGCCGTCGCACGCCTGCTGTTGGAAAGCCTGGGCTACAAGGTCAAAATCGACAGCCTGGCCGTACCGATCATCTACGGCGGCCTGAAGGATGGGCAAGTCGACGCCTTCCTCGGCAACTGGATGCCAGCGCATCAAGGTTTTCATGACAAGTTCGTCGCCAACGGCGATGTTCTACAGCTTTCGCGCAACCTTGAAGGCACCGAGTTCACCCTGGCAGTGCCGGACTACGTGTGGAATGCCGGGGTGAAGGACTTCGCCGACCTGCAAAAGCACGCCGACAAGTTCGACAAAAAGCTGTATGGCATTGGCTCCGGGGCGCCGGCCAACCTGTCGCTGAAAGAGATCATCGACAAGAACGCGTTCAACCTGGGGCAATGGAAGCTCGTGGAATCCAGTGAACAGGGCATGCTGGCGCAGGTTGATCGCGCGGTGAAAAAGCAGCAGTTCATCACCTTCCTGGGCTGGACACCGCACCCCATGAACGTAAAGCTGAACATGCATTACCTCACAGGGGGCGAGCAATGGTTTGGCAGCAAAGGCGATGTCTACACGCTAACGCGCAAAGGGTATCCACAGGCGTGCCCCAATGCTGCCAAGCTGTTGGGTAACCTGAAGTTCACACTGGACATGGAAAACAGCATCATGGCCAATGTGCTGGACCAGAAGATCAGCTTCGATGAAGCCGCCAAGGCCTGGGTCAAAGCGCACCCCGAGTTGCTGGACGGGTGGTTGGCCGGGGTTACAACCAAAGCTGATGGCAATGCCGTGGAGGCTGTCAAAGCCAAGCTGTAATACCCCGTAGTGCGGGGTATCTGTGGGGGCCAGGTTTTTTCTAACATTGTGGATAACTCATGCATCGCATTCTGCACCTGCTGCCGTTCCTGAGCTGGCTACCCCGTCAATCGGGTCGCAGCCTGCGCCAGGACCTGCTGGTGGGGCTGAGCGGTGCAATCCTGGCCCTGCCACAATCCATTGCCTATGCATTGATCGCCGGCTTGCCCGCCGAGTACGGCTTGTACGCCGCCATCGTCCCCGTGCTGGTGGCCTGCCTGTGGGGCTCGTCCTGGCACCTGATCTGCGGGCCTACCGCTGCCATTTCCGTGGTGCTCTACGCCAGCATCAGCCCACTGGCCGTGGCTGGCAGCGCCGACTACGTTACCTTGGTGCTGCTGCTGACGTTCCTTGGCGGCGTTTTTCAGTGGCTGCTGGGGCTGCTGCGGTTCGGGGCAGTGGTCAACTTCGTTTCCCATTCCGTGGTACTGGGTTTCACCCTCGGCGCAGCCATCGTGATTGCCTTGGGGCAATTGCCCAACCTGCTGGGCATGGACCTGGCCAGCCAGGCCACGGCATTGAAGACCGTTCAGGAACTGGCCCACCATGCCGGGGAGGTAGACCTGCCATCCTTGCTTCTGGGTTTGGCCACAGTGGTGCTGGGCGTCACCCTCAAGCTCTGGCGCCCGCGCTGGCCCAGCCTGTTGATCAGCCTGGTGGTGGCGAGCGTGCTGGCCTGGGTGCTACCAGGGTACTTCGGCCATGTGCCACGTGTGGCAGCGTTCACCGGGCAACTGCCTCCGTTCAGCCCACTGCCTCTGCTTGATGTGGAACTGATCTTGCGGCTACTGCCCAGTGCTGTGGCGGTGGGCATGTTGGGGCTGGTGACCAGCCTGTCGATTGCCCGTTCGCTGTCGGCACGCTCGGAGCAGATGATCGACCCCGACCAGGAAATCCGCGCACAGGGCCTGTCGAACATCGCTGGCGCCTTTTGCTCGGGCTACCTGTCTGCAGGCTCGTTCACCCGCTCGGGCCTGAGTTACGAGGCCGGCGCTCGCTCGCCCATGGCAGGCGTGTTTTCGGCGCTGTGGGTGGCGGTGTTCGCCGTGACGGGGGCAGGGTTGATCGCGCAGCTGCCCATCCCGGCCATGGCCGGTAGCATCCTGTTGATTTGCTGGGGGCTGGTGGACCACAAGGCAATACGCGCACTGCTGCGCGTCAGCCGCTCGGAGTTCCTGGTGATGGCACTGACCGCCGCCGCCACCTTGTTGCTCGAACTGCAGACAGCCATCTACGCCGGGGTACTGGCGTCGCTGTTCTTCTACCTCAAGCGCACCTCCCGGCCCCGGGTGCAGCAGAGCCGGGAAGGGGACGCGGATGTGCTGCGCGTGGGCGGGTCGATCTTCTTTGGCGCGGCGCATTATCTGCAGGTGAGGTTGCAACGCTGCCAGGGGCCGCATGTGGTGATCGATGCCCGGCAGGTGAACTTCATCGACTACTCGGGTGTGGATATGCTGCACCGGGAGGCGCGGCGCTTGCAGCGGCTAGGTGGCAGCTTGACCCTGCATCACGCCAAGACGCACGTAGTCGAAGATTTGCAGAAGCTGGAAGGCGCCGACCGGTGCCCCATACGTTTCGCAGAATGAGCGCCTCAGCCCGAAGGGGCAGCAAAGCAGCCCCGGGCACCCTCAACCCCGCGCCAGCTGCCGGCGCAACTCCGCCAGCACCGGTGCAGTATCAGGCCGCACCCCACGCCAGATGAAGAACGCCTCAGCCGCCTGCTCGGCCAGCATGCCCAAGCCGTCCAGCACCTTCGCCGCGCCCAGGTTGGCTGCCCACTGGCAAAACGGCGTGGGCGCCTTGGCGTACATCATGTCGTAGCAGACCGTACGCCCCGCCTCGACAAGGCTGTCGGCAATCGGTGGCAGCTCACCTGCCAGGCTCGCCGAGGTGGCGTTGATGATCAGGTCCACCGGCTCATGCAGCCAGGCAAAACCGCTGGCCACCACCGGCCCAAGTTCATCGAACTCATGCGCCAGTTGCTCGGCCTTTTCCACCGTGCGGTTGGCGACTACCACCGACTGCGGCTTGTGCGCCAGGAGCGGCTCCAGTACACCCCGCACGGCGCCGCCGGCACCGAGGATAAGAATGCGCTTGCCGGCCAGCTCTACACCCGCATTTACCGTCAGGTCACGCACCAGGCCAGCGCCATCGGTGTTATCGCCCTGCAACGTGCCGTCTGCCAGCTTGCTGAGGGTGTTCACCGCACCGGCGCGCTGGGCACGGGGTGTGAGGCTGTCGCACAGGCGGTAGGCCTCTTCCTTGAACGGTACCGTGACGTTGGCACCGCTGCCTTGTTTGAAGAAACCCCAGGCGCAATCACTGAACGCGTCCAGCGGTGCCAGCAAGGTGGCGTACTCCAGGTATTCGCCAGTCTGCTCGGCAAACAGGCGGTGGATAAGTGGCGACTTGCTGTGGCCAATGGGGTTGCCAAACACAACGTACTGGTCCATGACGGCTCCTTGGGTTGCCACGGGCTTACTGGCCAAGCCAGTCACGGTCTTGCAGGAAGTATTCGGTCAGGCGCGCTTCCTCGGTACCCGGTTCGGCCTTCCAGTCGTAACCCCAGCGGACCTGGGGCGGCAGCGACATCAGGATCGATTCGGTACGCCCACCCGATTGCAGGCCAAACAGCGTGCCACGGTCATACACCAGGTTGAATTCCACGTAACGGCCACGGCGGAACTCCTGGAACTCACGCTGCTGCGCGGTGTAGGCCATAGCCTTGCGACGTTGCACGATTGGCACATACGCCTGGATGTAGGCATCACCGATGGCGCGGATAAAGGCGAAGCAGGTGTCGAAGTCCCATTCGTTGAGGTCATCGAAGAACAGGCCGCCGATGCCCCGTGGCTCGCCGCGGTGCTTGAGGTGGAAGTAGCGGTCGCACCAGGCCTTGTAGCGGGGGTAAACGTCGGCACCGAACGGCGCGCAGGCCTGCTCTGCCACGCGGTGCCAGTGGATGCAGTCTTCTTCGATGCCGTAGAAGGGCGTGAGGTCGAAGCCACCGCCGAACCACCACACCGGCTCTTCACCTTCTTTCTCGGCAATGAAAAAGCGTACGTTGGCGTGGGAGGTGGGCACATGCGGGTTGTGCGGGTGGATCACCAACGATACGCCCAGCGCCTGGAAGCCACGGCCGGCCAGCTCAGGGCGGTGGGCACTGGCCGACGGCGGCAGGCCGGTGCCGAACACATGGGAAAAGTTGACCCCGCCTTTTTCAATCACCTGACCGTCCCCAATCACCCGCGTACGGCCCCCGCCACCGGCTTCGCGCACCCAGGCGTCCTCGACGAAGCGGGCGCCGCCGTCTTCGGTTTCGAGGGCAGAGCAAATGCGGTCTTGCAGGTCGAGCAGGTAGGCTTTCACGGCCTCGGTGCGGCTAATCATCGGGTCACCAGGAACGGGCAGGGAAGAATTCGCGCGTAGCATACCATCGCCGGCCGGCACACCGCAGTTGACGGCAGTCAAGCAAAGGCGTCCGATAGAAGGCCTTTCCCGATCCCGAAACCAGGAGTAGCAGATGGCCAAGCGTATCCAGTTCAGCCAGCACGGCGGCCCTGAAGTGCTACAGTGGGTGGAGTTCGAGCCCGCCGCGCCCGGCCCGCAGCAAGTGCGCGTGCGCAACCATGCAGTCGGCCTGAACTTCATCGATACCTATTTCCGCAGCGGGCTGTACGCGCCACCATCACTGCCATCGGGCCTGGGTACCGAGGCAGCGGGTGTGGTGGAAGCCGTGGGCGAGGGCGTTACCCGCCTCAAGGTGGGCGACCGCGTGGCCCATGCTGGTGGCCCATTGGGGGCGTACAGCGAGGTGCACACGCTGCCAGAGGCCAACCTGGTCAAGCTGCCGGACGCTATCAGCTTCGAGCAGGCCGCAGCGGTAATGCTGAAGGGTTTGACCGTGCAGTACCTGCTCAAGCAAACCTACGCCGTACAGCCTGGCGACGTGATCCTGTTCCATGCGGCGGCGGGCGGTGTAGGCTCATTGGCCTGCCAGTGGGCAAAGGCGCTGGGTGCCAAGTTGATCGGCACCGTCAGCTCCGCGCAAAAAGCTGAACGGGCCAAGGCCCTGGGTGCATGGGCGACCATCGATTACAGCCACGAAGACGTCGCCGAGCGCGTGCTGGAGCTGACCGACGGCAAGAAGTGCCAGGTGGTGTATGACGGCGTGGGTGCCGACACCTGGCTGACCTCGCTGGACTGCCTGCAGCCACGGGGTTTGATGGTGAGCTTCGGCAATGCCTCGGGTGCGGTGAGCGGGGTCAACCTGGGGATTCTGTCGCAGAAAGGCTCGCTGTACGTGACCCGGCCAACCTTGGCGACCTACGCCAACAACGCGCAGAACACCCAGGCCATGGCCGATGACCTGTTTGCGATGATTGCCAGCGGCAAGCTGGTGGTGGATATCCAGCAGCGGTATCCGCTGAGCGAGGCGGCCAAGGCGCAGGCGGAGCTGTCGGCGCGCAGGACGGTGGGGTCGACTGTGTTGCTGCCTTGATGGGGGGATGTTGAGGCGGCTAGGTGTCCGCCTTGACGATTGTTTCGCCTGTAAGACCGAGCGCCGCCCGCGCGGCGCATCGCGAGCTGCGC
>NZ_JACVVH010000017.1:0-107091 GCF_016647865.1 Pseudomonas sp. S60
CGCGATGGGCTGCAACGCAGCCCCGGCGATATCAGCGTTGGGTCACAGGTTACAGGGGGCGCTGGGCGCCCCATCGCGAGCTGCGCTCGCTCCTACGGGGGGGATATGTGCGCCAGCGACCGCAGGTCGCGATGGGCTGCAACGCAGCCCCGGCGATATCAGCGTTGGGTCACAGGTTGCAGGGGGCGCCAGGCGCCCCATCGCGAGCTTCGCTCGCTCCTACTTGGATCAATAATACGTCCGTGGCTTCTCGTCGGCCTTGTTCAGCACCGTCCCCAGCAAGTTCACCGTCCCCAGGTGATGCAGGCAATCTTCGATTTCCTTCTTGTTGTTCATGCCATTGGCCACCACCAGCAGCACACAGTCGAACTTCGGCATCACGGTGATGGCATCGTCCGAACTGAGCAACGGCGGCAGGTCGAAGATGCAAATGCGCGACTCATACCGGTTGCGCAACTCCCCGATCAAATGGTTCACCTTGGGCGAGCACAGCACTTCGGTGGACATCGGCACCGGCACGCGGGTGGGTAAGACGACGAACCGGGGCAAGGTGGGGTTGACCAGGCAATCCTGCAGCGGTGCCTGATCGTTCAAAAACTCGTTGAGCGAACGCTCCATGGGTAACCCCAGCGTGCTGCCCACCTTGGGCCGACGCAGGTCGAAGTCCACCAGCAAGGCGGTCCTGGTAGTGTGGTGGGCGATGCTCATCGCCAGGTTGATCGCCAACACCGTCTTGCCCGCTTCCGGCGTGGGCGAGGTGATGGCCAACGTGCGCCAGCCGTTTTCTTCCATCGCCCTGAGCACCTGGGTGCGCAGCAGGTCAATGGGGCCGTTCATCACCGAGTTCTTGTTGTAGGCAACGATACGGTGGCGCTCCAGATGGTCTGCGCGCAACGCGACCACCTGGGTGTTCACGTAATCGAACTGCCCCGGCACCTCGGCCAGGGCTGTACCCGGTGGGGGTGTGATTGCCTGGGGTGTGCCGGGTGTGACGGGGTGAACGTCATTGCCAACAGCGGGCTTGATCCTGTCCATCACTGCTTCCCTATGCAAATTTGGACGTGAATTTGAGCAGCAGTACATCCAGTGGCATGTAGAAGAGGTGTATCAGCACCAACAGGATAGCCGCCAGCACCAAGGCTGCCACGATCAGCCCGTTGCGCCAGCGCTTGCGCCGGGCAACGTCGGCCCGCGTATCGATGTACGGCAGGGCCACCAGCACACGCTTGCCCAACAGGTTTTCCAGGGCGCCGACGCCCCGCACCCGCTGGTTGAACAGTTCAAGCAGCACCACCAACGCCCCACCCCCGGCAGGTGCCAGCACCAGGCCAAGTGCGGCGATTTTCTTGCGGTTGGGTTTGATCGGCTTCTCGGGCATCAGCGGCGGCTCCAGCAGCACGAAGCGCTCGGCCTTGTTTTCCTGCTCCAGGCTTTCGGTGATCTTGGCGCCCATTTCCTTGGCGCGGATTTCCTCGTATTTTTTGCGGGCGTTGTCGTGGTCGCGCATCAAGGTCACCAGCCCACGCTCAACCTGCGGAGCCTCCAGGATCTCGGCTTCGTAGCCTTCCATCTTCTTGGTCAGCTCGCGCTTCTGGTCAGCCAGCGACGTGATGCGCTCCTGAGCTGCGCTCATCTTGGCGCGCACCCGTGCAGCATCAAGGCTCACAGTGGAGGCCACGGCAGTAGGGTTGCCGCTGGCCTCAAGGGCCTGGATCTTGCGCTTCACCGCCACCACGTCTGGGTGGGCCTCCTTGTAACGCGTCAGCAGGCGCGCGTATTCGGCTTTCAGGCTGGCAAGGTCCTGGGGCTGGTCGGCACTGGCGGGCCGGGCTGCATCACCGGTTTTGGTGGCTAGGCCGGCGTTGGCGGCCGACAGCTCCAGCTCCAGGTAGCGCAGTTCTTCTTGCGCAGCCTTGTAGTCGCGGTCCACTTCACGAAACTCCAGCTCTGAGCGGGACAACATGTTCATGCGCAGGGTCTGGTGTTCGGGCAGGGCATTGGCATGGGCCTGTTTGAAGTCGGCCAGCTGGTTTTCCAGGCTGGCGAGCTCAGCACCCAACTTGTCTGCCTCCTGGGTCAGAAACTCGGTGGTTTCATTGGCCCGCTCTGTGCGCTGCTTGAGGTTTTCGTTGAGGAACAGCGTCACCAGTTCGTCGGTGACCTGCTTGGCGACTTCGGGCTGGCGATGCTCGAAGGACACGTTGAACGCCACGGTGGCCTCGCCGCGCCCCCTCACGAACGTGGTCAGGGGTTCCACCACGATGGCGTTGCGCAATTGATCGATCTTGTCGCCTTCACTCAGGCGCTTGTCGGCGAACAGGCTGTACTTGTCGATGATGCGCAGCAGGTTTTCCCGTGTCATCACCCGCTGGCGGATCAACTCGATGCGCTCATCGGCAAAGGTGGTGGTGTTGGTGGACACCAGCTCGGGCGGAATCTGCTGCGATTCCACCAGGATGGTGCCGGTCGACTGGTAGATCGGCGGCACCATCAACGCTACCGCTACAGTGGCAGCCAGAATGACCGCTGCACTCACCCCCAGCACCAGGGCCCGTTCCTTGATAATGGCGATGTAATCTCTGAGAGACAGCTCGTAGTCGGATTTCATGGGGCCACCTGCCATGGGTTCAGATGTCGGGGTACCTGTACGTCAATGTCAAACCAACGATCGTGGCGGTGGCATCACCCTGAAGGTCCTGCTGCCGCTCCTTGTACATCAACGATAGACGCAGGTCCCAATAGGGCGAGAATTGCCTGCTGGCCCACACGCTGTACATCTGCAAGGTGTTGGGGATCTGCCCCTTGCTGTCCTGCCAGGCGGCGTCGGCGCCCACCCGGGTCAATTCATCAAGCGCATAACTCCACACGCCTCGGACCTGGTCAAGCTGGGCAAAACCACCTTGGGCGCTGGCTACGGTACTGCGCTCCACCGTCAGGCTGGCGTCGGTCCGGGCGCCGGTATACAGCAGCGACACACCGCCCTCACCGCGGCGGCCGCCCTGAGGGCCGGACACCTTGTTCACGCCCAGGTGGGCATCGGCACTGAAGTTCTCGGAAATCCGGTACTTCACACCCACCGCCGGGCTGTAGCTGTTGGAGGCTGTGGCGGTGAGGTCCTGCTCGGGCTCGTAGCGCCGCACGCCAAAGCGGGTATACACATCGGCCCGTTCGCTCCAGGCATACGTCCAGGTCGAAACGTTCGCCAGTTCGTCGTAGCCGGTCAGGCTGCTGATGTCGTAGCGAGCACGGTTGAAGGTGGTTTCGTTGCTGAGGGTGCTGCGCTCGGTGACGGCCTGGCTCCAGTTACCGCTCAGCGTATAGAGCTTTTGCGTACCGTCGGTGGTCACCACACCGGTATCGAGCACCGTGCCCGACAAGGTGGAGCTTTCGTTGTAGCGGGCCAGTAACCCAAACTGCCCGCGCTCGGTAGTGCGCTGCCAGCCCAGGCTGATGTCCGGGTCCTCGCGGTTGTCGACCACGTTGGTGTTGGATGAGCGCAACACGTGCAGGCCCAGGCCGAATCTCAATTCGTCGCGGTCAAAGTTGCCGATCAAGGTGTAGTCGGGGGCGATGAGCGTGCGGGTCACGCCTTTCTCGCCGGAGGGCAACAATAACGGGTTGCTGTCGTATTCGACCGAGGTGGGTACAACTACGGTGGATTGCCAAGTTGCTGCCAGCGCGCTACCGGTAAGCGGCAACGCCAGGAGTGCCGTTGCAATGCGAGTTGTTTTTAGAAAAGGCATTGAATGTACTTATTTAAAGGCAGGATCAAGGAACGACCAGCGTGTCGCCAGCCTGAAGTTGGAAGTTGGTCGACATGTCACGACCCGACACCAGGTCCTTGTATCGCACGGGCAGGATCCTTTGGGAAGCACCGCTGCCGCGCACTACCTTTATTTCGCTTTCATCGGCAAACTTGTCCAGCCCACCCGACATGCTCAGGGCCTGCAACACTGCCGTGGGCCCGGCCATCTGCACAGGGCCGGGTTTGATCACCTTGCCCTGTACATACACCAAGTTGCCGGCGATGCTTTTCACCACCACGCTCACATTCGGGTCTGGCAGGAATTTCTCGAGTTTGGTGGCGACCTGTTTTTCCACCGCCGTCACGTCCAGGCCGGCAACATCGATGCGCCCGGCGAGGGGAAAGGTAATGCTGCCGTCCGGCAACACCGTGGCTTCCTGGCGCAGGCTGTCTTCCTGCCACACGGAGATCATCACCACATCGCCAGGGCTGAGCAGATACGCTGGCGCGCTTGGCGCCGCCATGCCCTGCCCCGACCACGCTACCAGCAAGCCTACGACGGCAATCAATGAACGCACCATGAGGGTCCCTCCGGCCAGATGGCCCGACTTAGAGCACTGAAGAGAACAACACACCGACTCTCGCTCCGCTTCGCGGGTCTACACCCCGCGACGGCCTGTATTTCGTCCTGAAGGCCCTTGCAATACCCTGCGTTACTTGCCCAGTGACCCTGGATTAGCCGGGGGTACTGGCAATATAGCAATGGTTGGCAAATTCACAAGCCAGGTGCCCCAGCACGCCAACCGTGAACATGCAGCCCCGGTACAGCTGTTCAAATCTTTCTTCTATTGGCCACCGCCACGAAGCCCACCACGGCAAAGGCAAAGAACCAGACCGCCGTTGAAACAGGAATGATACTGGTCTGATTAATATACGAATCGGCCGCCCTCGCCGCCCCGCTCAACAGCACCAGCAAGAAGAGAGATTTGATAATCAGTGTCGTGCGCATACGCCCCGTCCTTTTTAACAGGCTATTCAATGAGTTATTGGCGCGATGATGCGGGATTTGCTGCGGTGTTGATCTGAGCTTATGGGCAGGGTGCTATTACGTCAATGATCCGACACCATAATATAAATCAATGGAGGTTGAGCGAATTAGTCAAAAAAACGACACCCGCTTTCGGCGGCCCATGGGCATGGGCCACCTCGCCATCAGGCGTTTGTATCGGGGAGAGCTCAGGGCATTACAGGGGGCACGTATTGCAACGTAGCCCCCAACGCCCAGAGCAAAAACAGCACCAGCGGAACATGCACCAGCAACTGCACGAAGGAGAAACCGATCAGGTCACGTGCCTTTAGCCCCAGTACCCCGAGCAGCGGCAGCATGTAGAACGGGTTGATCAGGTTGGGCAGCGCTTCGGCCGCGTTGTAGATCTGTACCGCCCAGCCCAGGTGGTACTGCAGGTCATTGGCCACCAGCATCACGTAAGGCGCCTCGATGATCCACTTGCCGCCCCCGGAAGGGATAAAGAAGCCCAACACCGCCGAGTACACGCCCATCAATACCGCATAGGTGTCGTGGGTGGCGATCTGGGTGAAGAACAGCGAAATGTGGTGGGCCAGGGTCTGCTCGTCCAGGCCTTTCACCTGCGTGAGTATCGCCGCGATCGAGCCGTACAGCGGGAACTGGATCAGTACGCCCGTGGTGGTGGGTACCGCCCGGGCAACAGCGTCCAGGAAACTGCGCGGGCGCCAATGCAGCAGCGCGCCCACCATGATGAACAGCAGGTTATAGGTGTTCAGCCCGGAGATGGCGGTGATCGCCGGTTTGCTGGCGAACTCCTGGTACAGCCAGCCCGCGGCCAGCGCCACCAGCAGTAGAATCAGCAAGGGGCTGTGCTCCAGCCATTCACCCGGCCGGGTGCGCTGGGGGGCAGGCGGTGCGCTGAAGCTGGGGTCGACACCACAGTCGGCGGCGCTGCGGGCGCTGTTGGGCCCGGGCGCGGTGGCATAGGCGATCACCAGCGAGACCAGCACCAGCGCTGCCAGCATGACCCCGGACTGCCACAGGAAGATGGTTTCGGTGAAAGGAATGACCCCAGTAATCGATAGGATCGACGGCGGCAGGCTGGCGGGGTTGGCCTGCAGTTGGGCCGCCGAAGATGACAGGCCGAGCGCCCACACGGCACCCAGGCCCAGGTAGGCGGCGGCGCCTGCGGCTCGGTAGTCCATGTTCAGGTCGGTGCGCCTGGCCAGGGCACGCACCAGCAGCCCACCAAACACCAGTGACAGCCCCCAGTTGAGCAGCGACGCCAACATCGAGATCAGTGCGACCCAGCACACCGCCGTGCGGCCATTGCGCGGGATACGTGCCAACCGGTCGATCAGGCGGGCAGCAGGGGGTGAGCTGGCGACCACATACCCGCCTATCACCACGAAGGCCATCTGCATGGTGAAGGGGATCAGGCTCCAGAACCCGTCACCAAACGCCTTGGCGGTATCCAGTGGCTTGGCCCCCATGGCCAGGGCACCGATGCATACCAGCAATACCGCCAGCGCGGCGAATACCCAGGAGTCGGGGAACCAGCGTTCGGCCCAGTTGGAACAGCGCAAAGCAAAACGGGCGGAGCGGCTGTCTTGAATTTCAGCGGCCACAGTGTCGTTCCTTTTATTGGTTTTATCGGGGTGCAGCATTTTCAGCTAACAACAACCAAACCCCGCAGCAACAGGCGTGCCCGCGCATACACCGGTGCAAATGCCGGATCCTGCGCGGGTGGGCCTGCGGCTGCGGGGTTGCAGCATGTGGTTTAGAAGGTCATTTCCTTCACGTCATCGGCCACGATCAACTTGCCGGCGGTTTTCGCCACGATCTCCTCAATGCTCACGCCAGGCGCTGTCTCGCGCAGGATGAAGGCGCCGTCTTCGATCTCAAGATAGGCAAGGTCGGTGAGCACTTTGCGGATGCAACCCGCACCGGTCAGGGGCAGGCTGCACTGGGGCAGCAACTTGGACTCGCCATCTTTGGAGGCGTGGGTCATGGTGACGATGATGTTCTCGGCACCCGCCACCAGGTCCATGGCGCCGCCCATGCCTTTCACCAGCTTGCCGGGGATCATCCACGAGGCGATGTTGCCGTGCACATCCACCTCGAACGCGCCCAGCACCGTCAGGTCTACATGGCCGCCGCGAATCATGGCGAAGGACTGCGCCGAATCGAAGATCGACGCCCCCACCCGGGCGGTGACGGTTTGTTTGCCAGCGTTGATCATGTCGGCATCGAGCGTGCTCTCGGTGGGGAATTCGCCCATGCCCAGCAGGCCGTTCTCTGACTGCAGCATCACATCCATGTCTGCCGGTACGTAGTTGGCCACCAGGGTGGGGATGCCGATGCCCAGGTTTACGTAGTAGCCATCTTTCAGTTCACGGGCGACGCGTTGCGCCATTTGTTCGCGGGTCAGTGCCATGGTCAGGATCTCGTTGTTGTTCTGGAAGGTGGCACTCAGGCCTTGACGGTGCGCTTTTCGATACGTT
This sequence comes from Pseudomonas sp. S60, assembly GCF_016647865.1. Lineage (NCBI taxonomy): Bacteria > Pseudomonadati > Pseudomonadota > Gammaproteobacteria > Pseudomonadales > Pseudomonadaceae > Pseudomonas > Pseudomonas sp. S60. Next base: position 7,277 of record NZ_JACVVH010000017.1, read on the forward strand.
TTTCGAAGGTGCCGACAATGACCCGGTCCACGTAAATGCCGGGGGTATGGATCTCGCTGGGCAGCAGCACGCCAGGCTCGACGATCTCTTCCACTTCCACCACGGTAACCTTGCCAGCGGTGGCCGCCAGCGGGTTGAAGTTTTGCGCGGTGTTGCGGTACACCACGTTGCCGTAGTGATCGGCCTTCCAGCCTTTGACGATGGCGAAGTCACCGGTGATGGACGCTTCCAGGATGTACTGGCGACCGTTGAATTCGCGTACCTCCTTACCTTCGGCAACCGGGGTGCCGTAGCCGGTGGCGGTGAAGAAGGCAGGGATGCCAGCGCCGCCGGCGCGCATTTTCTCGGCAAGGGTGCCCTGGGGGGTCAGCTCCACCTCCAGCTCGCCGCTGAGCAATTGGCGTTCGAACTCGGCGTTTTCACCCACATAAGAGGCAATCATCTTGCGAATCTGATGGCCCTCGAGCAATACACCCAGGCCGAAGCCATCCACACCGCAGTTGTTGGAAACCACGGTCAGGCCTTTGACGCCGCGGCGCTTGATTTCCTGGATAAGGTTTTCGGGAATACCGCACAGGCCAAACCCACCGGCCAGTACCGTCATGTCATCGGTCAGGCCTTCGAGGGCCTGTTCGTAAGTTGCAACGCGCTTGTCCAGTCCGGCCATGCTGATCCGCCTTTTGTAGTTGTAGAACCGACGAGGCTGTCGGTGAGCGTGTGTACACATCTTCACCGCAAGCAACTGATTTGTTAATTTTGTTTTCGTCATCGATTGATAACGTTTGCAAATCAAAGCATAGGCGAGCCCCATGAATGTCAAACAGCTGCGTGCCTTCGTCACCGTGGCCAAGTTCCAGAGCTTCGCCCAGGCCGGGGAACACCTGCACATTTCACAGCCAGCGCTGAGCCTCACCATCAAAGCCCTGGAAGAAAACCTGGGGGGCGCCCTGCTCACCCGCACCACGCGCAGCGTCAGCCTTACAGCCGAAGGGGAGGTGCTGCTGCCGCTGGCCCGACGCCTGCTGGCCGACTGGGATGACACCGAAGAAATGCTCCGCCAGCGTTTCACCCTGCAACTGGGCCGGGTGTCCGTTGCGGCCATGCCCTCGTTTGCCGGCAACCTGCTGCCCCACTCCTTGAAGGTATTCCGCCAGCGTTACCCGAAAGTGAACGTGACCGTGCACGACGTGATCAACGAGCAGGTACAGGAACTGGTGCGCCATCGCCGCGTCGAATTGGGCATTGGCTTTGAACCCGACAATGTCGATGGGCTGCATTTCCACCCGCTGTACATGGACCGCTTCGTGGCGGTGGTGCCCGCCGAATCGCCGTTGGCCCGTTTGGCCCAGGTCAGTTGGGCGCAACTGATGGCGGAAGATTTCGTCGCCCTGCAACGCCCGTCGGCGGTACGGCTGCTGATGGAGCAGAACGTGGCGGCGCAGCATGGCCGGTTGGCGGTGGCGTTCGAAAGCCACCAGCTGTCTACCGTAGGACGGATGGTGGCCAGCGGCCTGGGGGTGAGTGCGGTGCCGGCGCTGTGCATCAACCAGATGCAGGAGCTGGGCGCCTGTTGTGTGCCATTGGTGCAGCCCACGGTCGAGCGACGTATCGGCGTGATCGCCCTGAGCGAACACAAATTGTCTACCGCAGCGCAAGCGCTGCTCGAGGTGCTGCTTTCCACTACCCAAATACCGGAGGTGACATGCGTAACGTGACACTGGCAGGCCAACAGGTGCCCTGCATTGGCCAAGGCACTTGGTACATGGGGGAAGACCCGGCGCAGAAAACTGCAGAAGTGCGGGCCTTGCAGCAAGGCATCGACTTGGGCATGACCCTGATCGATACCGCTGAAATGTATGCCGAGGGCGGGGCCGAGCAGGTGGTCGGGCAGGCGCTGGTCGGCCGGCGCGACCAGGTGTTTCTGGTCAGCAAGGTGTACCCGCACAACGCCAGCAGGCGCGGCATGGCGGCAGCATGCGAGCGCAGCCTGGCGCGCCTGGGCACTGACTGCATCGACCTGTACCTGCTGCACTGGGCAGGCCAGCACCCGTTGGAAGAAACGGTCGAAGCCTTCGAGCGCCTGCACGAGCAAGGCAAGATCCGCCGTTGGGGCGTGTCCAACTTCGATGTGAATGACCTTCAGGAACTGCACGGCACTGGCTGCGCTACTGATCAGGTGCTGTACAACCCGGCGCAGCGCGGTATCGAGTTCGACCTGCTGCCATGGTGCGCACAGCACGCCATGCCGATCATGGCCTACTGCCCCTTGGCCCAGGCCGGGCAATTGTTGCAGCACCCGGTGCTGCGCCAGGTCGCTGAACGGCACGGCGCCACACCCGCACAGGTGTGCCTGGCCTGGGTAACGCGGCACGACACGGTTGTGGCCATCCCCAAGGCGGTTGCGCCAGAGCACGTAAGGCTCAACGCCGGTGCCGGGCAACTGGCCCTGACCCAAGAGGATCTACAGGCGATTGACCAGGCCTTCCCGGGCCCGATACGCAAACAGCGCCTGGCGATGGTGTAAACCCGCGTTGGCGGGCGGCCTGCAGTGGCGGTCAGTGGAAGTCGCGGCTGCGCACATCCAGGCCCTGCAGCAACTGGCTGACATCCTCCAGCCGCCGGGCGACCAGGTGCCGCACGCCATTTTCCTGCTCCAGCCGCCCGCTCACCTTGAGCAGCTGCGAGCCCACCAGGGCCCGCCGCTGCCGTTCGGCCAGGTCGCGCCATACCACCACATTGACCATGCCGTGTTCATCTTCCAGTGTGACGAATGTGACGCCGCTGGCGGTTTGCGGGCGCTGCCGGCCCACCACCAGCCCCGCCATGGCAATGGCATCACCGTGCTCCACACCCGCCAGCTCACCGGAGCTGCGGCAGCCCAGTGCGCGCAGCCGTGAACGCAGCAGCGTCAGCGGGTGCGGGCCCAGGGTGGTGCCGAGGGCCTGGTAGTCTGCCACCAGGTCTTCGCCCACCGTTGGCGCGGGCAGCTCAACCCGCGCTTCCGGTGCTGCTTGCACGTTCGCGAACAGGGGTAACTGCGCCTGCACGGCGGCCACTTCCCAACGGGCCTGGTGCCGGTGGCGCGCCAGCGAGCGCAAGGCACCGGCGTCAGCCAGGTGCGCACGGGCGCGGCTGCCCAGTGCAGCGCGCAGGCACAGGTCTTCTACATCTCGCCAAGGTTGCTGTGCCCTCGCCTGCTCCAGCCTCAACGCATCGGCCTCGGCCAGGCCACGGACCAGGCGCAACCCCATGCGGATGGCCAACACGCCCTGCGGGCAAGGCTCAAGGCTGCAATCCCAGTGGCTGTGGCACACATCCACCGGGCGCACGTCGATCCCCTGGCGACGGGCCTCCTGCAGCAACTGGTCGGGGCTGTAGAAGCCCATCGGCCAGCTGTTGACCAGGGCACAGGTGAAAATGGCCGGCTCGTGGCACTTCAGCCAACTGCTGGCGTAACACAGCAGGGCGAAACTGGCGGCGTGGGACTCGGGGAAGCCGTAGCTGCCAAAGCCCTTGATCTGCTCGAAGATGCGTTCGGCAAAGGCCACCTCGTAACCGTTGCGCAACATGCCCTGCAGCAGGCGCTCACGGTGCGGTTCCAGGCCCCCATGGCGCTTCCAGGCGGCCATGCTGCGGCGTAACTGGTCTGCTTCGCCGGGGCTGTAGTCGGCGGCAACCATGGCCAGCTCCATCACCTGCTCCTGGAACAACGGCACACCCAGGGTTCGTTCGAACACTTCCTTCAACTTGGGCGATGGGTAGGTGACAGGCTCCTGTTGCAGCCTGCGGCGCAGGTAGGGGTGCACCATGTCGCCCTGGATCGGGCCGGGGCGCACGATGGCCACTTCGATGACCAGATCGTAGAACGTCTGTGGCCTCAGCCGCGGCAGCATCGCCATTTGCGCACGCGACTCGATCTGGAACACGCCCATGGTCTCCGCCCGGCTGATCATGGCGTAGGTGGCTGGGTCCTCCGGGGGGATGGTGGCCAGGGTAAGCGTACGGCCCCTGTGCTGGTACAGCAGGTCGAAGCACCGGCGCAGGGCGCTGAGCATGCCCAGGGCCAGCACGTCGACCTTGAGCAGGCCGACCATATCCAGGTCGTCCTTGTCCCACTGGATCACCGTGCGCTCGGCCATGGCTGCGTTTTCCACGGGCACCAGCTGGTGCAGTGGCTGCTGGGAGATCACGAAGCCGCCGGGGTGCTGCGACAGGTGGCGAGGGAAGCCGATCAGCTTGCCGGCCAGTACCAGTACCCGGCGCAGCGACGGGCTGGCGGCATCGAAACCCGCCTCCGCCAGGCGTTGCGAGTCCGGGATGCGGTCGGTCCAGCGCCCGCAACACTTGGCCAGGGCATCCACTTGGTCGGCGGGCAACCCCAGCACCCGCGCCACATCCCGCACGGCACCGGCTGCATGATAGGTATTGACCACTGCCGTCAACGCCGCACGGTGCCGGCCGTAGCGACGGAACACATACTGGATCACTTCCTCGCGGCGGTCGTGCTCGAAGTCCACATCGATGTCGGGCGGCTCGTTGCGCTCGCGGGACAGGAACCGCTCGAACAGCAGGCGGTGTTCCATCGGGTCCAGCTCGGTGATGCCCAGTACGAAACACACCACCGAGTTGGCCGCCGAACCCCGGCCCTGGCAGAGGATGTGCTGGCTGCGGGCAAAGGCGACGATGTCGTGCACTGTAAGAAAGTAGCTTTCGTAGCCCAGTTCTTCGATCAGGCCCAGCTCCCGCTCCAGCACGGCCCGCACCTTGGCGGTCGGCCCCGTGGGCCAGCGCAACGGCAAGCCCTGCTCGCACAGGTGACGCAACCAGCTCGCCGGCGTATGGCCGCCTGGCACCAGTTCCTGGGGGTAGGTGTAGTGCAGTTCGCTCAAGTCAAAGTGGCAACATTGCGCAATAGCCACGGTATGAGCGAGCAGATCGGCCGGATAGAGTTCAGCGAGCTGCTCTTGGGCACGCAAATGCCGTTCGCCGTTGGCGAACAGGAACCGCCCCGCTTCGGCAACCGTGCAGTGCTGCCGAATGGCCGTCATGCAGTCCTGCAACGCGCGCCGACCGCGTATGTGCATGTGCACATCACCGCAGGCAACCGCAGCGATGCCCAGCGTGCGCGCCAGGCCCAGCAGGCGCTGCAGCCGCTGGGCATCGTCGTGGTCGCGGTGCATGTGCACGGCCAGCCACAGGCGTTGATTGAACAAACCCTGGAGCCACTGCCCGGTGGCTGCGTCGCTGGTTCCATCAGGCACCCACAAGGCAAGCAGGCCGTAGGCATGCGCTTGCAGGTCGTCACGCAACAGCTGGTACTGGCCTTTGGCGGCTCGCCGCCGCGCGCGTGTAATGAGGGCACACAGGTTCTGGTAGCCGGCCAGGTCCTGCACCAGCAACACCAGCTTGGGGCCGTCGTGCACCTGCACTTCACTCCCCACGATCAGCCGCAACTGATGCTGTTTGGCCGCCTGCCAGGCACGCACGATGCCCGCCAGCGTGCACTCATCGGTGATGGCCAGCGCCTCGTAACCTAGCTCACGTGCACGCCTGAACAGCTCATCAGCACTGGAAGCCCCACGCTGGAAGCTGAAGTTGCTCAGGCAGTGCAGTTCGGCATACCCCGTCATGCTCATGCAAACCAACCCTGCAGCCACAACGGGCCACCCTGGCTGAGGTCACGGTAGGCCCAACCGCGCAGGCCTTCACGGGTTTCTATGCGGTAATAGTCGCGGCGCACGTCACCCCCATCCCACCAGCCGGACTCTATGCGCTCGGCCTGCCCCTGCACCTGATACGCCAGGCCATCGAGCAACGTGGGCGTGGCCAGCAGCCAGCCCGGGCGACTGCCCGGTGCGACCGGCATGTTGCCCAGGGCCCCCTGCTCGACCGCCTGCCAGGCATGCTCGGGCCGGTGATCGGCGGCGGCAAGCAGCCCCTTGACGGCTTCATCGCCAAGGCGTGCACGCAGGCGCTCGCGCAGTTGCTCCCAAGGTTGTAGCTGCTGGGCACGGGGGGCGAACAAGGCCTGGTGCTGGGGCACAAATGGGGGCAGGTCATCTGCCACCAGGCGCAGGTTACGCACCGGGGCCGGCAGGCGCAGTGGCTCCAGGCGACCACGGGCCAGCTCCAAGAGCATGCCGGCGTCACGCTCGGCGGCCAGCAGGCCGACGTCGAGCTCGGTATCGGCGCCCTGGGCATGCTCCAGGTACACGCGAAAACGTTGCACACCGCAGTCACGCCCCGCCAAGAAGGCGGCCAGGTCATTGAGCATGCGCCGCAGGGGGAACAGCAGCGCCTGGTGTGACGCCACGTCGAAATTCAGCTCCAGCCGGGTTTCGAAGCGGTCTGGGGGCTGATAAAAGTCCAGCCCCAGGCTGCGCAGGCCCAGTAACTGGTCAAGGTGCAGTTGCACCTGGGCAGGAAAGCGCCTGGCCAGGGTACTACGGGGCAGCGCCAACACCTGGCCCAGCTGCTTCAGGCCCATGCGGGCGAACGCTTCGGCGGCGTCGGCTGGCAGCCCGAGCCGTTGCACCGGCATGCTCAACAGCGCCATGCGCGTGGCATCTGCGTCGCTGACCGCCAGGCCATCATGAGCATTGGCCAGTATGCGTGCGGCGACCGGGTTGCTGGCCAGCACGATGCGCTGGCGCAGGCCCAGCTCGGCCAGTTCCTCGCGCAAGCGTGCCTGAAACGCGGGCCAGGGGCCGAACAGCTTAAGGCTCGACCCCACCTCCAGCAGCAGTGCCCGGGGGTAATGCAGGCTGACCTGGGCGCTGAACCGATAGGCCCAGGCAGCCAGCAACTGCTGCAGGGCATCAATACGTTTGGCATCCACCTCGAGGCAGGTGAAGGCCTCAGCCAAGGCCCGTGCCGCCGTCAGGGTTTGCCCCGCCCGCAGGCCCAGTGAAGCCGCTGCCGGGTTTACCGATTGCAATACCCGCCTTTGGGCGGGGCCGCCCAGCAGCACCAACGGCGTGTCAGGGTCGTCGCGCTCGCGCAGGATGCTGTCCAGCGCCAATTGCGGGAACACGATGCAGGCCCAAAGCATGCGGCATCACCCCTGCCCGGGGCAGGCGATGGGCATGGCAGGCGGCATGCCCCCCCGGCTTTTGATCACCCGCCATTGTGCTGGCCGTGTGTCGATGGCGATGCGCAAGGCAGCGGGCGAAGCATTCAGCTGCGCCTGGTGCGGGCGGCAGGCAAACGCCAGTGCCTGGCCGGTTTCGGCCGCCACCTGCAGGCGCCGCAGGGCCCGATCATCAGCCCGCTCTGGCCAGCACACCACCGCCGCGCAGCTGCCTGAGCGCAGGCATTGCTCGGCCGCCCACAGGGTGTCTGCCTGCTCGGCATCTACCTGTACCAGCCAGCGCAAATCAATGCCTGCCGCCTGCCAGGCCGGCGCAAACGGGATGAACGGCGGTGCCACCAACACCACACGCCCGCCTTCGGCGGTGAGCCGTGCCATGGCGGGCCACATCAACTGCAATTCACCACAGCCGGGGCTGGCCAACAGCAGCTCGGTAAGGGCCGCAGCCGGCCAGCCGCCTTCCGGTAGACGTTCGTCCAGCCGGGCATGCCCGGTTGGCTGCAATGCCTTGGGTTGTACCTGTGCCTGGCGCCCACGCCATACCCGACGCTGGTCGAGCAGCCGGTCCAGATCGACGACAGCGCCCATCAGTCGCGCCTCAGCAGGCCGCAGAAGATGCCTTCGATGAAGAACTCCTGGCCAGGCTGCACGTCGATTGGCGCATAGGCGGGGTTGCGGGGCAGTAGGCGATAGCCCTCACCCAGGCGCTGCAGGCGCTTGATGGTGACCTCGCCGTCCAGCCGGGCGACCACGATCTGCCCGTCGCGAGCGTCACCCTGCTGGCGAATGCCAACCAGGTCGCCGTCAAAAATCCCGTCGCCGATCATCGAGTCGCCCCGCACCTTGAGCAGGTAGTCGGGCGTGCGCCGGAACAGGCTCGGGTCCAGCAGCAGCTGCTCGTGGATGCCAAGGTCCGGGCCGATGGGCGCACCCGCAGCCACCTGGCCCAATACCGGCAGCTCGAGGATTTCCGGGCGGCGTACCGGCTGCGCCAGGCGGATGCCCCGGGCCTGGTTAGGGGTGACGTCGATGTAACCGGCCTGGCACAGGGCGGTTATGTGCTTGCGCGCGACACTGCGCGAGGCAAAACCGAAGTGCACGGCAATGTCCGCCAGGCTCGGCGGCTGGCCTTGTTCGGTGATGCGCGCCCGAATGAATTCGAAAATGGCGCGGCGTTTGGGGGTGAGATTGTCCATGGAGCACATTTGTACTCTTTTCGTAGCACACTGAACAGCCCCCTTCGTCGTCAGGTTTGGTTATGATCCTGAAGCTCATGCGTTCACCACTGGATTGCCCATGCTCACCGCCCTGCTGTTCGACCTCGACGGAACCCTGACCGACACCGACACCCTGCACTTGCAGGCTTTTCGCCAGTTGCTGAACGAGCACGATGGCCGCGAACTCACCCAGGCACAGTTCGATGCCCAGGTCAGTGGCCGCGCCAACGGCCAGTTGTTCGCCGAATTGTTTGCCGGTGCCAGCCCTGAGCAATGCAAAGCGCTGGCTGACCGCAAGGAGGCCCTGTTCCGCAGCCTTTCGCCGGCGTTGCAACCGCTGCCCGGCTTGCTGCGCCTGCTGGATTACGCCAACACGTCAGGCATGGGCATCTGCGTGGTCACCAACGCACCCCGCCTGAATGCGCAGCACATGTTGGGGGCCATGGGCCTGGCCGAGCGGTTCGAGCACGTGGTGGTGGCAGACGAACTGGCCCGCCCCAAACCCGACCCCCTGCCCTACCTCACCGGCTTGCAGCACCTGAACGCCGAAGCGGGTCAGGCCCTGGCCTTCGAAGACTCCCTGCCCGGGGTCGCGGCGGCGCATGCAGCAGGCATTTTCACGGTGGGGGTTGCGACCACGCAGACGCCGGAACGGTTGATGGCTGCGGGTGCGGGGTTGGTGATTGACGATTTTGAAGCGCCAGCTTTGTGGGCGTTGTTGGCCAAACGCGGTGAGGCGGGCTGACGGATGCGCCGTCTGCCACGCCACAGGCCCTGGCCAAGTTGCCGAACCAGCTGATCGACATCAAGAGCGAGCATGCCAACGAGCGTATTCTGGCGTTGACTGGCGGCAGTGCTGAAGACGTTGCCATTGAAGCAGTGCGTCACTGGGGCGCGGCCTACCGTCAGTGAGTGCGAGCTGCGCAGCCACGCGCGCTCGAATCTCTTAACTGTACTGCGAGAATCCCATGAGTGAACGTGCCTCACCCACCACCGCGCCACAGCCGCTACGTTTTCCGCCTGGACTGATCGTCGCGGTGCTGGCCATGGTGATCGTGCTGTTCTTGCCACTGCCCGAAGCGTTACCGGTCGCCGGGCAGCGGATGCTGGCAATATTGGCATTCGCGGTGACGGTGTGGGTGACTGAGGCGGTTTCCTACGAAGCCAGTGCCATCATGATCACCTCACTGATGGCGGTCTTGATTGGCATGGCGCCGACGCTGCAGGACCCCACCGTCATCTATGGCTCATCGGCCGGCGTGTCGATGGCCCTGAGCGGTTTTTCCAACCCGGCTTTGGCGCTGGTGGTCGGCGCGCTGTTCATCGCGGCGGCCATGACCCACACAGGCCTGGACAAACGCATCGCCCTGGTCACCCTGACCAAGGTCGGCGCCAGCACCCGGCGCATTCTGTTCGGCGCCATGCTGGTGATCGTGCTGTTGAGCCTGGTGGTGCCCAGCGCAACAGCCCGCAGCGCCTGCGTAGTGCCCATCATGATGGGCGTCATCGCTGCTTTTGGCCTAGCCAAACGCTCGCACATCGCCGCCGGCCTGATGATCATCGTTGCCCAGGGCACCAGCATCTGGAACGTCGGCATTCAGACCGCCGCGGCGCAGAACCTGCTGACCGTAGGCTTCATGGACAAGATGCTCGGCCAGCGCGTGTCGTGGATAGACTGGCTGGTTGCCGGCGCACCCTGGGCAGTGATCATGTCGGTGGTGCTGATCGTGGTGGTGCTGAAACTGCTGCCGCCCGAGAGCGACAGCGTGCCAGGCGGCCTGGACGCCGTGAAACAGAGCCTGGCCGAGCTCGGCCCCATGACCGCCGCGCAGAAGCGCCTGGGCATGGTTTCGCTGCTGCTGTTGCTGGCCTGGGCCACTGAAGGCAGGTTGCATGCGCTGGACACCACGACCACCACCTATGCCGGGCTGGTTATCCTGCTGTTGCCCCGTTTTGGCGTGATGACCTGGAAAGACGTGCAGTCGCGCATCCCGTGGGGCACGGTGATCGTGTTCGGTGTAGGTATCAGCCTGGGCACCGCACTGCTGACCACGCAGGCCGGCCAGTGGCTGGGCGCACAAGTGGTCAGCCACACCGGGCTCGACAGCATTTCACCCCTGGGCGTGTTCGCGATACTCAGCGCCTTCTTGATCGTCATTCACCTGGGCTTTGCCAGCGCCACCGCACTCACCTCGGCGCTGCTGCCGATCCTCATGGCCGTGCTGCTTACACTACCCAGCGAATTCAGCCGGGTCGGCATGACCATGCTGCTCGGCTTTGCCGTGAGCTTTGGTTTCATCCTGCCGATCAACGCCCCGCAGAACATGGTCTGCCTGGGCACCGACACCTTTAACCCCAAGCAATTCGCCCGTGTCGGTATACTCGTCACCCTGGTTGGCTATGTGCTGTTGCTGGTGTTTGCCAGCACGTACTGGAGCTGGCTGGGTTGGATCTGAAGTTCAACGATCCCCTAACGGGTCACATTTCACACCTGGAGCCTTGTCATGAATTCGCTCAAACGCATCTTCGTCACCGTGGGCCTGTGCCTTCTGGCCGGATGCGCAACACCTTCCTCGATGATTCTCAAAGACGGTCGCGAGCTGCAAACACTGGATACGCCGAAGTACGACAAGCAGAGCGGCTTCTTTGAGTTCAAATTGCTGGACGGTAAACCCCAGAAGATCAACCGGGATTCGGTGCTGACGATTCGCAACCTGAAGTAACCCCTGCATGCTTTGACAACGGCGCCCGCGAAGCCCCTCGCCTTCGCGGGCGTTGTCGTATGCATCAACACCCACGTAGGCTTGGGGCTGGGTACGCGCTTAATCTGCGCAGGGTGGATGCTGTACTCCATCGACTTTACTGGTAACGTAAATTCACCTTACCGCCAAAGACTGCCCCGATGACACCACGTCCCCTCCCCCCTAGCGGTTTCATCCAGGTGCGCGGCGCCCGCGAGCACAACCTCAAGAACATTGATGTAGACATCCCACGTGACGCCCTGGTGGTGTTCACGGGCGTATCTGGCTCGGGCAAGTCGTCGCTGGCATTTTCCACGTTGTACGCCGAAGCCCAGCGCCGTTATTTCGAGTCCGTGGCGCCCTACGCCCGCCGCCTGATCGACCAGGTGGGTGTGCCGGACGTGGATGCCATCGACGGCCTGCCCCCGGCAGTTGCCCTGCAACAGCAACGCGGCACGCCCAGCGCACGGTCTTCGGTCGGCAGCGTGACCACGCTGTCCAGTTCCATCCGCATGCTCTATTCGCGGGCCGGGCAGTATCCGGCCGGGCAGCCGATGCTGTATGCCGAGGATTTTTCTGCCAACACACCCCAGGGCGCCTGCCCTGAATGTCATGGCCTCGGGCGGGTGTACGAGGTCAACGAAGCCACCCTGGTGCCGGACCCGTCGCTGACCATCCGCGAACGGGCCGTGGCCGCCTGGCCCATGGCGTGGCAAGGGCAGAACCTGCGCGACATCCTGGTGACCCTGGGTTATGACGTGGATGTGCCCTGGCGCGACCTGCCACAGGCGCAACGGGACTGGATACTGTTCACCGAAGAAACGCCCACCGCGCCGGTGTACGCCGGCCTGACACCTGCACAGACCCGCGCGGCACTGGAACGCAAGCAGGAACCGAGCTACCAGGGCACGTTCATGGGCGCCCGGCGCTATGTGCTACATACGTTCATGCATTCCCAGAGCGCGCAAATGCGTAAACGCGTCGCCCGTTTCATGCGCCCAAGCCCCTGCCCTGCCTGTGGCGGCAAGCGTCTCAAGCGCGAGGCACTGGGTGTGACGTTCGCCGGGCTGGACATCGCCGAGCTGTCGCAACTGCCCTTGCAGGCACTGGCGCACCTGTTGCGCAAGGTGGCTGCGTCCGACTACCTGACACAACACGGCGAACTGACCGTAGAGAAGCGCCTGGCCGCGCAACGGATCGCCCATGAAGTGCTGGAGCGCATCGAAACCCTGCTCGACCTGGGGTTGGGCTACCTGGCACTGGAGCGCAGCACCCCCACGTTGTCGTCTGGCGAGCTGCAACGCCTGCGCCTGGCCACCCAGCTCAACTCACAGCTGTTCGGCGTGGTCTACGTACTGGACGAGCCCTCTGCGGGGTTGCACCCGGCCGACAGCGAAGCCTTGTTCGATGCCCTGGTGCGGCTCAAGCAGGCAGGCAACTCCGTGTATGTGGTAGAGCACGACCTGGATACCATGCGCCGCGCTGACTGGCTGGTGGATGTAGGCCCTGCGGCCGGGGAGAACGGCGGCAATATCCTGTACAGCGGCCCACCACAAGGGCTGGCACAGGTGAAGGCGTCGTGCACGGCGGCCTATCTGTTCGGCGAGCAGACCAAGGCCAGCCCTGAGCGCCGCCAGGCCAAGGACTGGCTGACCCTCGAAGGGGTGACCCGCAACAACCTTGCCGACCTGAGTGCAGCCTTCCCGCTGGGCTGTTTTACCTCGGTGACAGGTATTTCGGGCTCGGGCAAATCGAGCCTGGTGAGCCAGGCGTTGCTGGAGCTGGTGAGCGCACACCTGGGCCAGGGTGAACCTGCCGGCGACCCCTCGGAACAGAGCCTGGAAGATGAACCGGAACAGGCCAGCAGCGGCCATGTGAGTGCAGGCCTTGGCAGCATCAAGCGCCTGGTGCAGGTGGACCAGAAACCCATCGGCCGCACACCCCGCTCCAACCTCGCGACGTACACCGGTTTGTTCGACAATGTGCGCAAGCTGTTCGCCGCCACTGAACAGGCCAAGGCGCAGGGGTTCGACGCCGGGCGGTTCTCCTTCAATGTGGCCAAGGGCCGTTGCCCCACATGCGAGGGGGAAGGTTTCGTCAGCGTCGAGCTGCTGTTCATGCCCAGCGTGTACGCGCCCTGCCCCACCTGCCATGGGGCCCGCTACAACCCCGAAACCCTGTCAGTGACCTGGCAGGGCATGAACATCGCCCAGGTGTTGCAACTGACGGTAGACCAGGCCCTGCAGGCGTTTGCCGAGCAGCCCCCCGTGCGGCGCTGCTTGCAGGTGTTGCAGGATATCGGCCTGGGGTATCTGCGCCTGGGCCAGCCAGCGACTGAGCTGTCCGGCGGGGAGGCCCAACGGATCAAGCTGGCCACCGAGCTGCAACGCACGGCACGCGGCGCGACGTTGTACGTGCTGGATGAGCCCACCAACGGCCTGCACCCGCAGGACATCGACCGCCTGCTGGTGCAGTTGAACCGGCTGGTGGACGGCGGGCATAGCGTGGTGGTGGTCGAGCACGACATGCGCGTGGTAGCGCAAAGCGATTGGGTGATCGATATCGGGCCGGGTGCCGGCGATGCTGGGGGCAAGGTGGTAGCGTGCGGCACGCCGCAGCACGTAGCCCGCTGCGACGGCAGCCGCACTGCAGCATTTCTGGCCAAGGCGCTGTAACACACCATGGACAAATACGCCCCTCGCGACTGGTTGCCCCACGAAAAGCCCGTGCTGCCCGGCTCGCCCTCCACCCCCCTGCACGCACCGGGCAAACGCCTGGCTTATGGCCTGGTGGGCCTGCTGGTAGCGATCACCGGTGGCCTGGGGAACGCCTTGGTCACCGCCAACCTGGTATTTCTGCAAGGTGCGCTGGGTGCGACCACCGCCGAGATGGCCTGGTTGCCGGCAGCCTATGTGATGACCACGGTGTCCATGAACCTGCTGCTGGTGAAATTTCGCCAGCAGTTCGGCCTGCGCGCATTCACCGAAGTGTTTCTGGTGCTTTATGCAGTGGTCACCTTCGCCCACCTGCTGGTCAACGACCTCAACTCGGCCATCGCCGTGCGGGCGGCCCACGGCATGGTGGGCGCGGCGCTCACCTCGCTGGGGCTGTACTACATGATTCAGGCCTTCCCGGCAAAGTGGCGGCTGAAGTCGATTGTGCTGGGGCTGGGCGCCTCGCAGCTGGCTTTGCCGCTGGCGCGCATCTTCTCGGAAGACCTGCTGCTGATTGGCGAATGGCGCGGGCTGTACCTGTTCGAGCTGGGCCTGGCGCTGGCCGCCCTGGGTTGTGTGCTGCTGTTGAAGCTGCCGCCGGGCGACCGCTTCAAAACCTTTGAACCCCTGGATTTCCTCACCTTTGCCCTGATGGCCAGTGGTACCGCCCTGCTCTGCGCCGCGCTGTCGTTGGGGCGTATCGACTGGTGGCTGGATGCACCGTGGATCGGCATGGCGCTGGCGGGTGCCATTGCCTTGATCTTCAGCGGGCTCGCCATCGAGCACAACCGCCAGAACCCGCTGCTGATGACCCGCTGGCTGGGCAGCGGCGCAATCATCCGCCTGGGGCTTTGCGTCATTCTGATCCGCATGGTCACGTCCGAGCAGTCCACCGGCGCGGTGGGTTTTCTGCAGATGCTCAACATGGGCAGCGAGCAGATGCGCACCCTGTACTGGATCATGCTGCTGGGGGCCGTAGCCGGGCTTGCCACCAGCGCCCTGACCATCTCGCCCAATCACTTGATACTGCCGCTTTTGATATCGCTGCTGGCGATGGCCATTGGCGCCTTCATGGACAGCTCATCCAGTAACCTCACACGGCCGGCACAGATGTATTTCAGCCAGTTCCTGCTGGCGTTCGGCAGTACGTTCTTCCTGGGGCCGTCCATGGTGCTGGGCATCAGCCATGTACGCGCCAACCCGCGCAACCTGGTGAGTTTTTCGGTGCTGTTCGGTATCTGCAACAACCTGGGTGGCCTGATTGGCGCCGCACTGCTGAGCACCTTCCAGATCTGGCGAGAAAAATTCCACTCCAGCCACCTCATGGACCACCTGAGCGCCGTGGAACCGCTGGTGAGCGCGCGGGTTCAAAGCGGTGGCGCCGCCTATGCGCACATCCTCGCCGACCCGGCCCTGCGCACCGAAGCCGGTTTGCGCCAGCTGGCCAGCGCCGCCACCCGTGAAGCCAATGTAATGGCCTACAACGATGTGTTCATGCTGATCGGCAGTATCGCTATTCTGACCATGGTCTGGATTTGCATCCGCGGCACCTGGCTGTGGTACAGCAAGCGCCAGGCCAGCCTTAACGACTCCACCTCCGGCGCAACCACCTGATGACCGACGATACCCGCACCACCACCACCACAGCCATCGCCGAAGCCCCGGAGGGCACCGCCCCGCCCAGTGAACCCACCAGCCCCGGGCGCTCGCGGCGGGTGCGGGTGATGTCGGCGGTTACCTTTGCCTGCGTGGCGCTGGCGGGCGTGCTGGTGGTGCTGTACGCCTGGCGCCTGCCGCCATTCAGCAGCGCCATCGAAAGCACCGAGAACGCCATGGTGCGTGGCCAGGTCACCCTCATCGGGCCACAACTGAGTGGTTACATCGTCGATGTGCCGGTGCAGGACTTCCAGCACGTGAAGGCCGGGCAGTTGCTGGTGCAACTGGACGACCGCATCTATATCCAGCGCCTGGCTCAAGCCATTGCGCAACAGCAGCAGCAAGAGGCGGCGCTGGCCAATAACGCCCAGCAACGCAAAAGTGCCGAAGCCACCATCGCCCAGCGCCAGGCGGCCATCGGCGATGCCGCAGCGCAGGTGACCAAGGCCCGGGCAGACCTTGCCCGCAACCAGGCGCTGGTGACGGATGGTTCGGTATCGCGCCGTGACCTGGACGTTACCCGTGCCAGCGAAGCGGCTGCGGTCGCCAGCCTGGCCCAAGCCAAGGCGGCCCTGGAAATCGCCCGGCAGGACCGCGAGACGGTGGTGGTCAACCGCGCCGCACTGGAGGCTGCGGTGGAAAATGCCAAGGCTGCTGTCGCCCTGGCGCGCATCGACCTGGACAACACCCGGGTCACCGCACCGCGGGACGGCCAGCTGGGGCAGATCGGCACACGGCTAGGGGCCTATGTGAACTCAGGGGCGCAACTGATGGCGCTGGTGCCGGACACCTTGTGGGTCATCGCCAACATGAAAGAAACCCAGATGGCCGACGTGCGTATCGGCCAACCGGCGAGCTTCACCGTCGATGCCTTGAACCACCTCAAGCTGCATGGCCACATCCAGCAGATCTCGCCAGCCACCGGTTCTGAATTCGCCTTGCTGCAGGCAGACAACGCCACCGGTAACTTCGTCAAGATCGCCCAGCGCATCCCGGTACGGATTACCGTCGACCCTGACCAGCCCCAGGCCCGACACCTGCGCCCGGGCATGTCGGTGGTGGTCAGTATCGATACCAACGGCGACCAGTAGCGCCTACATCCACCAGGCGAGCACCGCCGGCAGCCAGGCAAAGGACAATACCGTGGAACACATCACCAGGTTGGCCACCTGCTCGGGCTCCCGGTTGGCGCGCACCGCCATCAGGTAATTGAACACGGCCACCGGCATGGCCGATTGCACCACCAGCACCGCTCGCTCCAGGCCTTGCAGCCCCAGCAGCGTACCCACCGCCCAACCCATGCCGGCGCCCAGCACGATCCGCAGGCCGCCCAACACCAGCCCGCTGCGCACATGCTGCAGGCGGATGCTGGCCAGCGATACCCCCAACGTGAGCAGCATCAGCGGGATGGTCATGCCACCGAGCAGGTCCGCGGTGTTGGCCAGCCAGCGCGGTAGCTCGACATCCAGAAAGATGATGGGCATTGCCCCCGCCAGGCTGATCACAATGGGGTTGCGCAGCAAGGCCTTGAGCGATGCGGCCGTGCCGGAAATGGCCATGCCGACGGTGAACTGCACGATCGACAAGGTGAGGAAGAAGGCCACCGCCAGCGCCAGGCCATGCTCACCGAAGGCATACAGGCTGATCGGCAGGCCCATGTTGCCGGTATTGGGGAACATGAAGGCGGGCGTCAGCACCCGCCAGTGCATGCCAGATAACCGGCACACCAGCAGCGCGGCAATGGCCATGCCCAGTGTGCACAGCAGGCAGGCCAGGGCCATGCTGGTAAACGCGCCGGGGTCGAGTTCGGTGCGGCTAAGGGTGGACAACACCAGGGCCGGGGTACCGACCATCATCACAATGCGGGCGATGAAGGTGGTGGGGTATTCCAGGCCGGCGCGGGCCCAGGCAAAACCGATACCGGCAACGATGAACACCGGGGCCAGAACCGCGAACAGCGAAGCGAACATGAGGGCCTTCCTTGCAGGGGGTGCTGCATTATGCCGCAGCCCGACAGGTTATCGGCGGCCCGTTAACGGCCGGCGGATGCCTGCCCAGGACATTGACGTGCCCAACCCAGCCTGCGGCATCTCGTCGCAGGCCCTGGCCCCTTGGGCAAAACCGCACAAGCCCGTAGAATCGCGCTTCCTTTTCGCCCGTCGCCTTGAACGGTGGCAACCGGCAGCAAAGACCGAGTCCGCGCCTGACCACATGAACGCACATGTGAAATAGGCTCAACCCTCCCCGCCCAGCCTTCTCCCTGATGGCCAAGCGGTTGAGTCTTGCCCAGGTCCCATCCGTGCAGCCCTCGCCCACTTTCGGGCCAGACCGTGCGCGCGTCCGCAAAGGCATACATTCCGCTTATCCAACCTGAGGTACCTATGTCTCCGCGTTTGCTGGCCATGGCGCTGGCGCCCCTGCTCGGGCTGTTCATCATTGCCCTGGGCAACGGCTTCATGTCTTCTCTGACCACCCTGCGGCTGGGCGATGCCGGCGAGTCCGCCACCACCATCGGTATTGTGTCGTCCACCTACTTCATCGGCCTGACCCTGGGCGCCATCTTCAACGACCGGCTGATCCTGCGCATTGGCCACATCCGCGCCTATACCAGCTTCGCCTCGCTGATCGGCGCGACCATCCTGCTGCAGGGCCTGTTCTACGACGTCACCTGGTGGTCAGTGCTGCGCCTGATTAACGGCTGGGCGGCCGTGGGCGTGTTTCTGGTGATTGAAAGCTGGCTGCTGCTGGCCGGTGACGCCAAGATACGCGGCCGCCTGCTGGCCTTGTACATGATCGCGTTCTACGGGGCAGGCGTGCTGGCCCAGGCGGGGCTTGGCGAAATCACCCGCCTGGGTGACAGCGCACCGTTCATGCTGGCAGGGGTGCTGACTGCCCTGTCGGTGCTGCCTATTGTGATCCTGCCTCGGGTATCGCCGCTGCTGGAGCAGGTGGAACCGCTCAAACCGCGGCAGCTGCTGGGTGTCGTGCCCTCCGGGTTGGTCGGCTGCTTTGGCTCTGGCGTGGCCATTGCCGGCATTTACACCCTGCTGCCGCTGTACCTGCAACGCATCGGCCTGGCGGTGGGCGAGGTCGGCAACATGATGGCCTGGGTGATCCTGGGTGCAATGTTGCTGCAGTACCCCGTCGGGCGCTGGTCCGACCGCAAGGATCGCCAGGATGTACTGATTGCCCTGGCAGGGCTGTGCGTGGTGCTGGCGCTGGTCACGGTTTTTCTGCCGTCGGACTCGTTCCTGCTGCCGGCCATGTTGTTCCTGTTGGGTGGCGGGGTGTTCACCCTGTACCCGGTGGCGGTCAGCCACGCCGCCGACCGCGCGCCGTCTGATGCGCTGGTACCGATGATCCAGGGCCTGCTGCTGATCAACTCGCTGGGCTCGGCCATGGCACCGGTGGCGATATCGCCGATGATGACCGAGTTTGGCGAAGCCGGGCTGTTCTGGGCATTCGCCGTGGTCAACCTGTTCATGGTGGCGTTTTTCCTGTGGCGCCGTGGCAAACGGCCAGCCGCCGAGCACCCTGCCCCGTTCACGGCCTCGACCACCTTCTCGCCTACCGGCGCAGAGCTGCGCGTCACCGAAGACCTCATGCACGCCGCCCAGGAGCACCCACCGCTGGAGCCCGCCGAGGCTGCCCCCAGCGACGCCCGCTGATGCACTCGGGGCCGCAAGCCGGCCCCGCCTTCCACGACCATCCGTCGCCCAAGTGGCACCTCCTGTGCGCAGCCCTGCCCAAGCAAGGACAGATCATCCGCACAGGAGCTTTGCCATGATCCGCATCCGTAGCCTCTCGCTGTCCGTCGCCTTCGCCCTGGCCACCCTGGCCGGTACCAGCTACGCCGCGACCGAAAGCACCAACACCGACATGCACCCGAAAACCGATCAATCCGGTGGTAAAACCGCCGGTGAGGGCAGCAGCGTCAACACCCCGGGCAGCAGCCGCGACAACGACAGCAGCAACGCCGGCGTGCATGACGGCGCCAGTGGTGGTTCAAACAGCACCGGTGAGGCCACGGGGTCTGGTGCAGGCGCCAGCGGCGGTACCGCTGAAGACCAAGACAGTAACTAACCTTGTGCAGGCCGTGATCGTGACTGGTATTTCTACAACTGATCACGGCCATAGCATTTATCCATTGAATCAGCCGCGCCACCTGAAGTAAGCTCGGGCTCATTCATTGGAGCGCAACATGCCATCATCTACCTGCAATCACGCCAACCCCATGGGCCGCACCCTGCGCCCTGTGCTGGCTGTTGCCGGCTGTGTCGCACCTGCCAGCTATTACTTTGGGTATTGGTTTAGCCACTAGGCGCCGATACTCCCACGGCGCCCACCTTCGAGGGGCCGCCGAACATGAGAACACTCAACCCCCGGTCGGCTTCCCGACCGGGGGTTTTGCTTTTCAGGCCCTTTTAAATCAGCGATTCACACAGGACAACCCCATGAACTACGTCACCTATTACCGCGCTTGCACCTACGCCTGGCGATTTAGCCATAACCGTTCGGGCCAGCCTGCCGCCTCCGACCGGTCCTGCACAGGTGGCCTCGCTACAGCCAACAACCTATCAACGATCTGTCGAACACCTCGATAGGGCCGACGGCGCGCGCGCCGTCCGCCCAAAGGAACCTACACCATGCAAGCCACCAGCCTCGCCCTGACCCAGCCACACGCCGCCAATACCACCGTCAGCAAGCGCCTGCCTAGCCCGCACCTGCTCAAACAGCAAATGCCGCTGGCCAACACCCTTGCCCAGCAAGTCCAGGCCCACCGCCAAGCCATCGGCGATATCCTCCAGGGCCATGATCAGCGCCTGCTGGTGATCGTCGGGCCCTGCTCCCTGCATGACCCTCGCGCAGCGCTCGAATACGCCGACCGGTTGGCCACCCTCAGCCGCCAGGTGGGCGACCAACTGCTGCTGGTAATGCGTGCGTACGTGGAAAAACCCCGTACCACAGTGGGCTGGAAAGGCCTAGCCTACGACCCGCACCTCGATGGCAGCGATGACATGCACGCCGGTATCGCGCTGTCTCGCGGGTTGATGCTGAGCATGATCGAACGCGGGCTACCGGTGGCCACCGAGTTGCTGCAACCCATGGCCGCCGGCTATTTCGAGGATGTGCTGGCGTGGGCGGCCATTGGTGCGCGCACTACCGAATCGCAGGTACACCGGGAAATGGTCAGCGGGTTGGAACTGCCTGTGGGCTTCAAGAACGGCACCGATGGCGGCGTTGCTATCGCAACCGATGCCATGCGCAGCGCTGCGCACCCTCACCGCCACTTCGGCATGGACGCTCAAGGCTACCCCGCGATCATCGAGACGTTGGGCAATGCGCATACCCACCTGGTGCTGCGCGGCGGCCATCAAGGCCCCAACTACGATGCCCACAGTATCGCCCTGGCCCGTCAGGGGCTGGCGAAGGCCGGGCTGGCGGCACGCATCATGGTCGACTGCAGCCATGCCAACAGCGGCAAGGACCCGTCACGCCAGCCGGCCGTGTTCAACGATGTGCTGCAGCAACGCCTGGCAGGCGACCATTCGCTGATCGGCATGATGATCGAGGGGCACCTGTTCGACGGCTGCCAGGCACTGGGCAAGGGTGCGCTGAAATACGGCGTGTCGGTCACCGACGCCTGCCTTGGCTGGGCGTGCACCGAAACCCTGTTGCAACAGGCCGCACAGCAACTTCGTGAAACAACGGGCAAGGCTTGCGAGACACAGCCCGGACAAGTGCGCTAGGCTTGCGTTTTTTACCCCGAGGAGCAGTACCCATGGCCCGTGCAACCGCCCGCCACATCCTGGTCAGCAGCGAAGAAAAGTGCAACGAACTCAAGGCCCAGATCGAAGGCGGTGCCGACTTCGCCGAAATCGCCAAAGCCAACTCCACCTGCCCATCCAGCCGTCAGGGCGGTGACCTGGGTTCGTTCGGCCCGGGGCAGATGGTCAAGGAATTCGACACCGTCGTGTTCAGCGCTCCGGTCAATACCGTGCAGGGTCCGGTCAAGACCCAGTTCGGCTACCACCTGCTGGAAGTGACCAGCCGCCAGGACTGATCGCCAGGCGCTGATCATGTGCCCGGTGAAAGCGGGTTTGCCCAAGGCCAGGCCTGTGTCTGCAACCTCGTTGCGTATACAGGCTTGTTCTGGGGCAAACCCGCTTTTGCTTTTTCTGGGGGTCCTGCTGCTGTTGTGCGCAAGCCTTGCAGTGCAGGCCGCACCCAGCCATGCCCTTACCGTTTATGGCGAACCACCGCGCTACGGCGAAAGCTTCCAGCATTTTGACTACGTGAACCCGGAAGCCCCCAAAGGCGGCAGCTTGCGGCGTTCTGCCATCGAGATCGGGCAATTCGACCATATCCTGCCGTACATCGACAAAGGCACCGGCGTGAGCGAAGTCGATGGCTGGCTGTATGCGCCACTCGCCGTCCGCGCCTTCGATGAACCCTATACCGTTTATGGCCTGATCGCCCGGCGCATGGAACGCGGCCCCGCTGACGCCTGGCTGCGCTTCGAGATCGACCCTCGCGCCACCTTCGCTGACGGTAAACCCGTACGCGCCGAAGACGTACGCTTCACCTTCAATCTGCTCATGAGCAAGGGCAGCCTCAAGTACCGCACACAGTTCGCCGCGGTCACTGGCGTTACGGTCGAAGGGCCGCGCTTGGTGCGTTTTGATTTGCAGCCCGATCATGGCCGTACCCTGCCCCTGGACCTGGCCAGCCTGCCGGTACTGCCAGCCCATGACTGGCAGGCCCGCGACTTCGCCAGTGGCGCCGGCTTCGAAAAGCCCGTGGGCAGTGGGCCCTACCGTGTCGGTCGCATCGACAACGGGCGCAGTATCACCTTCGAACGGGACCCCGCCTGGTGGGCCCGCGACCTGCCGGTCAACCGGGGGCGCTACAACTTCGACCAGTTGCGCATCGAGTATTTCGGTGACACCGAAGTGGCCCGCCAGGTGCTCAAGGGTGGCGGTTACGACTACAACCGGGAGTTCTCCGCCACTGCCTACACCCTGGGCTACAACGGCGCCCAACTGGAGGACGGCCGCCTGCAGCGCGCCCATTTGGGCCCCGCCAAACCTCAGGTCGCCCAGGGGTTCGTGTTCAACCTTGACCAACCGCAGTTCCGTGACCGCCGGGTACGTCAGGCACTGGGCATGGTGTGGGACTTCGAATGGAGCAACCGGCAGATGATGCGCAACCTGTACATCCGCCAGCAGAGCTTCTTCTCCAATACCCCCTTGGCCGCCACGCAACTGCCCGACGCCGATGAGCTGAAACTGCTGGCTCCCCTGCGGGGGCAGGTACCTGACGAGGTGTTTGCCACGGTCTTCACCGCCCCAGTGACCGACGCCAGTGGCATCGTCCGCAGCCAGCAGTTGCAAGCCTTGAAGCTGCTCGGGCAGGCAGGCTGGACACCGCAGGGCGACCACTTGGTGAATGCGCAGGGCGTGCCCCTGGCATTCACCTTTCTCAATGGCCAGGCAGGCCTGGAGCGCCTGCTGCTGCCGTGGAAGCGCAACCTGGCGCAAATCGGCATCACCCTGAACATCCGCAACGTGGATGCGGCCCAGTACGTCAACCGGCTGATGGCCCGTGACTACGACATGATCGTGACCGGTTACCCGGTCAGCCTGTCACCCGGCGCTGAGCTCTACAGCTATTTCGGCTCTGCTGCCGCCCACGACCCGGGCTCGAATAACCTCATGGCGTTGCAGGACCCTGCCGTGGACCACCTGATCGATGGCCTGGTGCGTGCCGCTACTGAGGCCGACATGGTGCGGCACGCCCACGCGCTTGACCGTGTGTTGCAATGGAACCACTACTGGATCCCCAACTACTACCCGCCAGGCAGTTCAACCGCCTGGTGGAACCGTTTTGGCCTGCCCAAGGTTCAGGCAACCTATGACGAGGGGCTGGACACCTGGTGGGAGGTCAGCCCCACACCCCTTACCAATGCGCAGATGGCCGAGCGGCTGAGGGCGACACCGTGACCACCTACATCCTGCGCCGGCTATTGCTGATCGTGCCGACGCTGCTGGCCATCCTGCTGGTCAACTTCGCCATCGTCCAGGCGGCGCCGGGTGGGCCAGTGGAGCAGGCTGTGGCTCGCCTGCAGGGGCTGGGCGGTGGTGTACCCGGTGGCCGTGCCGAGGTGGTGAGCGGCGGCTCCCGGGCCACCCGTGGCCTGGACCCGAAGCTGATCGAAGAAATTAAACACCAGTACGGCTTCGACAAACCGGCACCTGAGCGTTTATGGCTGATGCTGAGCCAGTATGCGCGGCTGGACTTTGGCAACAGCTTTTTCCGCGGCGCCAAGGTGACTGACCTGATCGTGCAGAAGTTGCCGGTGACCTTGTCCCTGGGTTTCTGGGCCACGTTGATTACCTACTTGGTATCAATCCCGTTGGGCATTCGCAAGGCAGTGCGTCACGGCAGCCGCTTTGATACCTGGAGCAGCGCCTTGATCGTGATCGGCTACGCCCTGCCTTCGTTCCTGTTCGCCCTGTTGTTGATCGTACTGTTCGCGGGGGGGACCTCGCTTGCCTGGTTCCCGGTGCGGGGCCTGGTGTCGGACAACTTCGACAACCTCAGCCTGCTGGGCAAAGTGGCCGACTATTTCTGGCACCTGGTGATGCCCGTTAGCGCTCTGGTGATCGGCGGTTTCGCCACCCTGACACTGCTCACCCGCAACGCCTTTCTCGACGAGATTTCCCGGCAGTACGTCGTTACGGCGCGGGCCAAGGGGCTGAGTGAGCGCCGCGTGCTGTATGGCCATGTGTTGCGCAACGCCATGCTGCTGGTGGTGGCCGGGCTGCCGCAGGCGTTGATCACCGTGTTCTTCGCGGGCTCGTTGCTCATCGAGGTGATCTTCTCCCTCGACGGGCTGGGCCGCATGAGCTACGAAGCCGCGGTTTCACGTGATTACCCGGTGGTGTTCGGCACCTTGTTCATCTTCACCTTGGCGGGGCTGTTGATCCGCCTGTTGGGCGACCTGGCCTACACCCTGCTGGACCCCCGCATCGATTTTGACGCGAGGGCGCACTGATGCTGTCGCCGCTGCTACGCCGCCGCCTTCAGCGCTTTCGCCGCCACCGCCTGGGTTGGGTTTCGTTGTGGCTGTTCACCGCCCTGCTGCTGACCAGCCTGCTAGCAGAGCTGGTGGCTAACGACAAGCCACTGCTGTTGGGTTACAAGGGCGAGCTGTACGTGCCGGCACTCAAGCGCTATACCGAGCAGCAGTTTGGGGGCCAGTTGCCGTTTCAGCCCGACTACCGCAGTGCCTACGTGCGCCAGCTGATCGACCGGCAAGGGGGCTGGATGCTGTTCGCCCCCATTCCCTTCAGCGCCGACACACCCAACTACGGCCTGCAAGTGCCCACGCCCAGCCCGCCGAGCGCCAGCAACTGGTTGGGCACCGACGACCAGGGCCGCGACGTACTGGCCCGGGTACTGTACGGCACCCGTGTGTCGCTGCTGTTCGCCTTTGCGCTGACGGCAGCCAGTGTGCTGGTGGGGCTGGCAGCTGGTGCCTTGCAGGGCTATTACGGCGGCTGGGTAGACCTGTTGGGCCAGCGATTGCTGGAGGTGTGGTCAGGGCTGCCGGTGTTGTACCTGCTGATAATCCTAAGTGGCTTCGTCGAGCCTGACTTCTGGTGGTTGCTGGGCATCATGGCGCTGTTCTCGTGGTTGACACTGGTAGACGTGGTGCGCGCCGAGTTCCTGCGCGGGCGCAACCTGGAGTACGTCAAGGCCGCACGGGCGTTGGGGCTGCCGGACAGCCAGGTGATGTTGCGCCACATCCTGCCCAACGCACTGAATGCCACCCTTACCTATGTTCCCTTCATGCTCACCGGGGCGATCACCACCCTCACCGCCCTGGATTTTCTGGGCTTCGGCATGCCGGCAGGCAGCGCGTCTCTGGGGGAACTGGTGACGCAAGGCAAGCAGCACCTCGAGGCCCCTTGGCTAGGCTTTACTGCATTCTTCGCGCTGGCAGTGATCCTGTCGCTGCTGGTGTTCATCGGTGACGGCTTGCGCCAGGCGCTTGACCCCAGAAGTTAGCTGCGCCTGGCCGTCGTCTTTTTTACGCAGCGCCCAAGGGGCTGCCAAGGAGTCTGCTATGCCACTCACAGGCAAAACCGCATTGGTCACCGGCTCTACCAGTGGTATCGGGCTGGGTATTGCGCACGTGCTGGCTCGGGCCGGGGCCAATATCGTGCTCAACGGCTTTGGCGAGCCCACAGCGGCCATCGCCAGCATTGCCCGGCACGGCGTCGATGTCGTCCATCACCCGGCCGACCTGGCTGACGTGGCGCAGATCGAAGCGCTGATGGCCTTTGCCGAACGGCAACTGGGCCCGGTGGACATCCTGGTGAACAATGCCGGCATCCAGCATGTGGCCCCGGTTGAGCAGTTTCCGGTGGAAAGCTGGGACAAGATCATCGCCCTCAACCTGTCGGCGGTTTTCCACGGCACGCGCCTGGTGCTGCCAGGCATGCGCGAGCGCAACTGGGGGCGCATCGTCAATATCGCGTCGGTGCATGGCATGGTGGGCTCGACCGGCAAGGCCGCCTACGTGGCGGCCAAGCATGGCGTGGTTGGCCTGACCAAAGTGGTAGGCCTGGAGACGGCCACCAGCAACGTAACCTGCAACGCCATCTGTCCAGGCTTCGTGTTGACACCCCTGGTGCAGCAGCAGATCGACGCCCGTGCCGCTGCCGGCGTCGACACCCAGCAGGCACAACGCGAACTGCTGGCAGAAAAACAACCGTCACAGGCCTTCGTTACCCCGCAACACCTGGGTGAGCTGGTGCTGTTTCTGTGCAGCGAAGCCGGCAGCCAGGTGCGTGGCGCTGCCTGGAACATGGACGGGGGCTGGTTGGCCCAATGACTGGCGGCGGTTCAGTCGGGCATAATGAATCTTTTTTGCTGCTACACGCACAGGTACATCATGAAAGCCCAAGCTCGCCATATCCTGGTCAAGACCGCTGACGAAGCCGAGAAGCTCAAGCAGCGCATCGCCAACGGTGAAGCGTTCGATGTGCTCGCCAAAAAGTGCTCGATCTGCCCTTCCGGCAAACGCGGGGGCGACCTTGGCGAGGTTCGCCCCGGGCAAATGGTCGGGGCCATTGACCAGGTCATTTTCAAGAAGCCGCTGCGGGTGGTGCACGGGCCCATCAAGAGCAAGTTCGGCTACCACCTGGTGCAGACCTTCTACCGCGACTAACGCAATAGCATTTGGCCACCTAGCATTTTTGCCAGTTGTGCCGCTGATGACGGCTTGTATACAAACCTCCTGACCCTGCGCGGTAGTCAAGGCACGCGGGCAATCTCTGGAGGCTTTGCCGATGCGCCTGCACCTGATCCTCACCCTTGGCTCACTCCCTTTGCTGGGTGCTGCGCTTCCCGCCGCCCACGCCGCATGTGCCTTCACCCCTGGCCCCGGCAACGACAGTTTCGTCTGCGACAGCGGCACGGCCGACGCGCTGGTGGACACCGAGGGTGACAACAGCCTGGTGCTGCCCGCAGGTGGTACCGGCGCCATCACCGGTGACGTCAGCTTCGGCCCAGGGCGCGATCGCATCGACATGGCATCCGGCAGCATCGGCGGCAACGTCAACCAAGGTGCGGGCATCGATGACTTCGTCATGAGCGGCGGCGTTATCGAAGGCAACCTGAACCAGGGTGACGGCCTGGACACCTTCTACATGAACGGTGGCTGGATCAAGGGCACCTTCGACAGTGGCGACTATGCCGAGATGGATGCTGGGCGCATCGGCAACGTGAACATGCGCCTGGACAAGAACACCTTCATCATGCGCGGCGGCAGCGTCGACCGGAACGTCATCACCGCATTCGATACGGACTACATCGAAATCTTCGAGGGCACCATTGGCGGCAATATCAGTGTCAGCGGGGGTGACGACCAGGTGCTTATCCATGGTGGCGAAGTGGGCGGTGACGTGCTGTTGAGCACCGGCAACGACCGCTTCGTCTGGGATGGCGGCCGCATCGGCGGCAAAGTGGATGCAGGCCCTGGGGATGACACCGCCTTGCTATCCGGGCTGGGGCCGGATGCACTGGTTATCACGCTGGACGGCGGCGAAGGTAACGACAGCCTCACGTTCAATGGCAGCCAGGCCGTGGGCGGGGCCAGTTACGTGAACTGGGAACGCGTGGCCTTGACCAACAGCAGTTCACTCGGCCTGGATGACACGCTGGTACTGGGCGACACCACCAGCAACACCGGCAGCCTCAACCTGGACAGCAGCAGCACCCTCAGCTCCCGGCAGGGAGTGATCACAGCGTTTGGCCCAGGGCAGCGCGCGACGGTGAGCAACGCCGGCACGCTCAACCTTACCGAGGGCAGCGATGCTCTGGGCCGCCTTACCATTCAGGGCAACTACACCGGCGAAAATGGTGTACTGCGCATTAACAGTGTGCTGGCCGGCGATAATGCCGCCTCTGACCGCTTGGTGGTAAGCGGTGGTGCCATTGATGGCTCGACCCGATTGCTGGTGAACAACCTCGGCGGTGCTGGTGCGGCCACCGCGCAAAATGGCATTCAGGTGGTGGAGGCCCGCGAAGGTACTACCAGTACCTCCACTGCCTTCGTGCAAACCCAGACGCTTTCGGCGGGTGCATACGACTATCGGTTGTTCAGAGGTGGGGTAACTGCCGGCAGCGAAAACAGCTGGTACTTGCGCTCCACGCTGGTAGCACCGCCTGTTATCGCTCCGCCCTCCCCACCCACCGAGGTGCCTGAGCAACCCGGCACACCGCCGGTCGTCACTCCCCCGGTGGCGGCGCCCGTTACGCCTCCCGTCGCGGCACCGGCACCCGGCCAGCCTGACTTGCCCACCCCGGTTCAAGGTACTGAAAGCCTGCCACTCTACCGCCCTGAAGTCCCGGTTTATGCCGCTGCTCCCAGAGGCGCAGCCATCATCGCCCGCCAGGCGCTGGGCACCTTCCACCAACGTCAGGGCGACCAGCAACTGGTGGGCGGCGAAGGGGCACTGCCTGCCGCCTGGGGGCAGGCGTATGGCGGCACCCTGCGCCAGCAATGGAGCGGCACGGTCAACCCAAGCCTGGATGGCGACCTGTACGGCTTCAAGGTAGGGCAAGACCTTTACGCCACTGTCAGTGAGCGTGGCTACCGCCAGCAAGTGGGCGTGTACGTGAGCCACGCGCGGTTGACTGCAGACGTGAAAGGCTTCGCCCTGGCCCAGCAAGACCGCCGTGTCGGTGACCTGAGGCTTGACGGCGACAGCGTGGGTGCCTACTGGACGCTGGTAGGGCCGCAAGGCGGTTACGTAGACGCTGTAGTCCAGTACACCCGGCTCGATGGCCGGGCCCGTTCTGATCGCGGTGACGCACTGGATATCGACGGCCACGCCTGGACAGGCTCGGTTGAGAGCGGCTACCCAATCGCCCTCTCCGACCGCTGGACCCTAGAGCCACAGGCACAGCTGATCGCGCAGAAGGTACAGCTCGACACGGCCAGCGATAGCGTGGCGCGGGTCAGCCATGATGCCCAAGTCGAGTTGACCGGGCGGGTTGGCCTGCGCCTCGAAGGTGCGTTCAAGGGCAGCAGCGGGCGCTTGCTGCAACCCTATGCCCAGGTGAACCTGTGGCATGGCGACGGGGGGCGCGACACTCTGGTTTTCGACGATACCGACAAGATCAAGACCGATTACCGCTACACCTCGGTGCAGGTTGAAGGCGGCGTGGTGGCGCAAATCAACCAGGCCTTGAGCCTGCACGGCGGCGTGCAGTACACCAGCAACCTGGACAGCCGCCAGCAACAAGCCAGCGGCGTGAACCTAGGTGTGCGCTGGCAATTCTAGCGGCGGGCGGCCAGCAGCCCGATACCGGCGCACCCCAGCAGTGACGCACTCACCCGGTTGAACAGCCGGCGTGGGCGCGGCTGGGCGAACCAGCGCTGCAGGTAGGTGCCCAAGCCCGCGTACAGTGCGATGGCCACCCACTCCAGAAGCAGAAACAACACCCCCAGCCACAGGAACTGTTCGCTCACCGGGGTGGTGCTGCCCACCGACACGAATTGCGGCAGGAAGGCGGTGAAGATCAGGATGGCCTTGGGGTTGCCAGCTGCCACCAGAAACTCCTGCCGTGCAAGCTGCCAGGTCCCCCGCGGCAGCTCAGCCGCTTCTGCCACCTGCCCGACCGGCGCGCGCCACAATTGCCAGGCGATGTAGAACAGGTAAGCGGCCCCAGCCACCTTGATCACCCAGAACAGGTACGCACTGGTATGCAGTACCACGGCCAGGCCCATGGCAGCCAGCGCGATCATGGCGCTGAACGCCAGCAAGCGGCCACCCCCGGCTACACAGGCGGTGCGCAACCCATAGCGGCTGGCATTGTGCAGAGACAGCAGGTTGTTCGGCCCCGGCGCCATGTTCAGCGCAAAGCAGGCAGGGATGAAAAGCAGGAGGCTTGCAAGATCCATTGTAGTTGTCCTCTGGGTTTCGCCGGTATTGCGCCGCACTCCCCGCTTTCAGGTCAAGGTACAGCCAGCAACGACAACTGTACTGATACGCCCCAACTGCTACTCTGCTGCGCAAAAGGAGGACTTAGCCATGCCCCGTGCACACACTGCCATCTGGCGCGACCCGGCGTTGCCGCAGGTAGAAAGCCGCCGCGCCTGCCATAGCCGCGCCTGCTACAAGCCCCACAGCCACCCTACTTTCTCCATCGGGGCTGTCGACGTTGGCCACAGCCGTTTCGAAGGGGCAGGCAAAGGCCAGGAGCGCCTTGGGCCCGGCACGCTGGTGATGGTACCGGCGCACAGGGTGCATGCCTGCAACCCTGACCCAGGGCAGGCGTGGAGCTATCAGATGCTGCATGTGGACGCCGGGTGGCTGGACGCCTTGCGCGAGGAGGCGGGGCTTGCAGGGTACGGCAGCGCAGAGCCTGCACGTATCTGCCGTGAGCCGGGGGTGTACCGCCAGTTCACCGCGCTCAATACGCTGCTGTTTTCCCAGGCCACACCTGCCGAAAAACAGGCGGCCTTGGTTGCCTTTCTGTGTGATATCGATGTGCGTGCGTATGCCCCGCTCACCCCCGCCCCGTCCCTCGCGGCGCCAACCCTTCACCGCTTGCTGGCAACGATCGAGGCACAAGGGCCGTCGCACCTGAGCCTGGACGCCCTGGCCCAGGAGGCAGACCTGGGGCGTTACCAACTGATTCGCGCGTTCCGCGCGGCAACCGGCTTCACGCCCCATGCCTATTTGCTGAACGCCCGGGTTAACCGTGGTCGCCAACTGCTGGGAGAGGGCCACCCGCTCGCACAGGTGGCCTACCAGCTGGGTTTCGCTGACCAGAGCCATTTCCAGCGGGTGTTCAAGGCCCATGTGGGCGTTACTCCAGGCCAGTATCGCCAGGGCTGAGCAGCGCAACGCTGCAATATTGTTCAATACGCGCAGTGCAGCGAGGGGCAGACTGCGGCTTTCAACGTCGAGTCCACTGCCCCATGCAAGCGTTCGTGATCATTGCCCTGGCCCATTTTTTGGCCTTGTTGTCCCCCGGCCCGGACTTTTTCCTGGTAGCACGTACCTCCATCAACAGCGGCTGGCGCGTGGCCACAGGTGCGTGCCTGGGCATCGCACTGGCCAATGGTGCGTTCATAGTGCTGGCATTCACCGGTGTGTCCGTGTTGCGCGAGGGCACCCTGCTGTTCGATACCCTGCAACTGGTCGGTGCCGTGTACCTGATGTACATCGGCGTGCTGTTCCTGCGGCACGCGGGCGGCACGCCTCTGGGCGCTGTGGCGGGCCGCAATGCCGGCCACGGCTGGTGGCGCAGCCTGCTGATGGGTGGGTTGTCCGGTATTCTCAACCCTAAAAACGCACTGTTCTATGCCAGCCTGGCCAGCCTGGTAGCGGGCAGCAGTGTGGGTTGGAAGGCCGCTTACGCGCTGTGGATGTTCAGCGTGGTGCTGCTGTGGGACCTGTTGGTAGCGGTGGCAATAGGCAACCCACGGTTGCTGCGGCGTTTCGGGCGCAGCCTGCCATGGTTGGAACGCGCCTCTGGCATCATGTTGATGGCGGTGGCCACAGGGCTGCTGGTGCATGTGGCGCGGGGCTGACCAGCTCGAAGGTGTGCATGTCCAGGAGGCTGAAATGACCGTTGGCCCAGCCCCCGGTATCCAAGTGCCAGACATTGCCCAGCTGCTTCACCTGCGGTACTGGCGTATGGCCGACCAGCAGACCCCGCAAACCGTTCACAGGCCGTGTGTCACCTGCCTTCAGCCGCCGCCGCGACCATTGGCACACCTCCCGCACGTCGGGGTCGTCATCCAGCTCCAGCCACGTGCGCAAGACACCCCAGTCGTCGAATGGGCAGTCCGCATGCAGGAGCCCAACGGGGCCTGCAGCCGTCTCGACCTCCAGGGCGATAGGCAATTGCTCGAACTGCTCGACGAACCGCAGTTGTTCGTTGCGGGGCAACCCTATGAACCATGCCCCGCCTGCGGCGTGGTACATGGCCAGGTCCAGCCTCCCTCCACGCACAAAGGTGATCGCCAGCGCCTCATGGTTGCCCTGCACCGCGTGAAACCACGGTTGTGCCAGCCATTGCAGCACCGCCGGACTGTGCGGGCCGCGGTCGACCAGGTCGCCCACACTGAACAGGCGGTCCTGCTGCGGGTTGAACCCCACTGCGTCCAGGCTCAGTTGCAGGCGGTCGAAGTGGCCATGGATATCACCCACTGCCAGGTCCCGGCCAAGGGGGTTGGTAGCCATGCGTTCGAAACGCCCCATCATCCGGCCCTCTGAGCATGCAATAAATGGGTAACGTGGTTCACGTGCGCTCTCCTCTGCTCAGCATGGCACAACGTGCGTGCCGGTAGTATGCTCGGCCTTTCAACCTGCACCAAGGAAGGGCTGTCGATGCTGCTGTGCGCCGTTCAACTTGCGTCGCTCAAAGGTGATGTGCCGGGCAACGTCCAGCGCCATGTGGCCTGTATCGAACAGGCGGCGCACGTGGGCGCCCAACTCGTCGTGTTCCCTGAACTGTCGCTCACAGGTTACCAGCCGACCCTGGCGCGGCAGGCTGCCCTGCCGCTGTCCTCGACCCGCCTTGACCCGCTGCAGGCCGCCTGCGACAGGCTGGGCGTCACGGTGGCAGTGGGTTTGCCGCTGCCCACGCCAAATGGCATCCGCATCGGCATGCCCATCTTCAGCCCTTGCGCACCGCGCCAGGCATATGCCAAACGCCGCCTGCACGATGATGAACTGCCCTATTTCTGCCCTGGCGACGAGGGCCTGTTGCTGCACATAGCCGGGCACAGTGTTGCCCCTGCGATCTGCTTTGAGTCGATGTTCATGGCCCACGCCGCAGCCGCTCACAACCAAGGCGCCGACCTGTATCTGGTCAGTGTCGCCAAAACCGCCAAGGGTATACGCGAGAGCTACACCCACTACCCTCAAGTGGCTCGGGAGCTGGGGATGACCGTACTGATGGCCAATTGCGTTGGCCCTGCCGACACCTTCATCGGCGCAGGTGGCTCTGCAGCGTGGGGCAGCGACGGGCGCCTGCTGGCGCACCTTGATGAGCAGCGTGAAGGGCTGCTTCTACTGGACACTGACGCCGCCAGCGCGTCGGTATTTGCCCTGGACACGTTTGCATGATCTACGGGTTTCTGGCCCTGTTGAGCTATGCCCTGACTTACTACGTGGTCGGGCTGCTGTTGAGCGGCCAGCTGGCGGACATTGCCGAAGGGCTGCGTCACCGCCCCGATGCCCCGCCCCCCGGCGAATACCTGCGTGCGGTGCACGTGCGCATGCGCCAGGCTCAAAAGCACTACACCCTCATTGCTGGCACGCCGCTAGCGGTACTGGCCTGCCTGGTGGTGTATTGGCTGGTTTGACACTCACAGGTCAAGTGCCAGGCTCTGGCGGCCCTCCAGCGCTAGCAGAAACTGCTTGGCCGGCAGGCCGCCGGCAAACCCGGTGAGGTGCCCCGACGCCCCAATTACCCGATGGCAGGGGGCGATAATCGAAATCGGGTTGCGGCCATTGGCAGCTCCTACTGCACGCACCGCGCTGGGGCTGCCGATCTGCCGCGCAATCTCGCTGTAACTGCGGGTTTCACCGAAAGGGATGGTGAGCAGCGCGCTCCACACCCGGCGCTGGAAATCGGTGCCGGCGAAGTCCAGTGGCAGTTCGAATCGCTGGCGTTGGCCGCTGAAATATTCGCCCAGCTGACACGCTGTATCAATCAGAACAGGACAGTCATCCTGCTGGACCAAGGACCCCAGGCGCACACGGTTTTCGCGTTCTTCTTCCCACAGCACAGCGGCCAGCCGCTGATTGCGGGACACCAGCATCAACTTGCCGACGGGCGAATGCATGTGTGTAAAAACGCTGGTCATTCCTGGGCTCCTGAAGGGGGTACAAGGCCAATGTACGCCAGTGTCGGCCAGTTAACGCGCACATTCTTGCGGCCCCTATCCGAATGGCTGCTATTACCAACCGACTAACCCCAATTGAACTGAATTACTTTGATTACCACCCTGTCAACAATTATGAACGTAGCCAATATGACGAGGTGAATCATGACCATTGAAGCCAAGACACTGGCGGAGCTCGCCCAAGCGCTCAAGGCTCAGGGAGCGCGCCTGATCTCGGACCTGACGTTCATCCGAGCACCCTATCGCTGCGGTAAACGCTGGGTGTGCAATGTAGTCCGGCGCAAGGCCCGCAAGCCTGCACTGTTGCAATGACGCTCGGAACCCGCCAGCAGATTAGCGGCCCGGCACGCGGCGAAGGACCGCCTTCCCCTCCCCCTATCTAATTCCGCTACAGGTTGGTGTGATCTTATTGCCCTGAGGCCACGCTAAAACCGCATCAGTCCAGGCACTCTCTGGCCGCCTGCCGAAGTTTGTCTCCAGACAAGAAACTGCCTTTATAAAAGGTTGCCCGGCTACCGTCGCCCGACTCTATCACCTCAAGCACATCATCGGTGGCAACAGCGCTCGGCGCCGTCATGCGCACGCCATGGGGGATGGATTTCTGCGTAGCATTTGGCGTCAGGGCCTGCCATTTGGGCATGACACAGGCGGCATACTGTTGCGGGGATTTGCCGGTCAATTTGCTGGCCGTAGGTTTACCAGGCGTTGCACACCCCGCCAAGGTTATGGCTAACGCCCCGAAGAGCGCGTTACGAAAGATAGGCATATACAGGAGGCCCCTTGAAGTTTGCCGCATTCTACCCAGTGGTACCGAAGGTGGCTAATCAAACCAAAGCAGGGGTATACGCCGACAACTGACAGTTTTACCAGTAGCACGGTACTCACAGGGCTGCGACAGTGGCATTGACCACCCGCACTGATCCACACCCGACTGGGAGTTCGCACCATGCCTAAACAGGACAGCAGCACATTGTTTTTTTATCAAAACGGAAAACTCGTCACCCTCAGGGTGGGGGAGCAAGGTCATCAAATCTTCCGACACGCAGAGATGCCCCTGGCTGAAATCAGCGCCCACGGGGGTACGGCGGGTGGGATACTGGCAACGGATGACAAAGGGTCGGTGCTGAACGTACAGGCACCGGACAACTGAGCCATTCGCCCCTCCTTACCCATAGCCGGCAAAGCACAAAATAGTTGCACTCCAGGCGGTACACCAGCGATGCTCTGGGTACCGCTGAAGCCACTATCAATGGAGTGCCTTGCCCTATGGAAACGCTTCACAGCATCAAAGCGGACCTGGTCAGAACCGCAGACCATCTGGATGGGCTGCGGCAGGCCATGAATGGGCACGCCAGGTTCATGCAGGCCCGTGGCAGTGCGCAAGAGCACCTCGATGTAAACGCACATATTGCGTCGATTAGCCACGTAGTGGATGAACTTCGCACCCTTGCGGCCAAACTCGAGGCGGCCGATGCGTTGCCTAACAGCGCTTGAGAGGTAGGGCCGGCAAATAATGGGGCCGGACTTGCTATTGCCGTCAGTCCCTCCGCCCCTCTTGCGGCCCTAGTGCGAAATGACTCATGAACGTTAATTGCTCAATGGCCTGCATATAGGGGGCAAATCGCATATCGCCGGCGTTGAACGCATCCGCTACGCGCCGTGCACTCTCCAGGCTGTCCCATACTGCCAGATCAGCAGATACACGGTCATCACTGATTGGGCAATACGCCCCGTACTGGATCAGCCCAGGGAACGCTTTCAGTACTTCCCTCAGCCCCGCGCGCAACGCGGGCATCTGCGACTCGAACTCCGCTTTGACGGTGAAAATGGCGACTTCCAGTACAGCGTCCGGATAGTACATGGCTTGGGTCCTTCTCAGTTATGGAGAAGGCACAGTGTCCGCCATGCCTACTGACAGCGTACTGTCAGTGAGTGTTTTGGCTTTCCACTGTTTTGCCTGGAAATGCATGTAAGCCTTGAGTCCGATGCCAGCGGGAAGCGCTGCTGGCTGATAGGCCAGCGAAACCGATTCGATGCAGTCCACCCGAAAATCACGATAAGCCGCTTTGCTGCAGCACCAACTGCCAACTGTCCATTTTCCGCCCCAATAAAACAGCCCCAGCGGGTAGATGTTTCGCTGCGAGACGAGGCCGTGCAAGCTCGTGTACACGATCTGCACCGGGCGCTGCTGTTCCGAGGCTGTGCGCAAATCGGCCAAGTGTGCGCGTGTTTTCAATGCCATACCGCCCAGTGCCCGCACCTTGGCATCTGCGGAGTCCATCTTGTGCTGGGTCAACGTTGCCCCCACCTTACTCAGGAGCATGTTCGCTGCTTGCGCCATGGCTGGGTCAGCCGTGCAGGCGAGCATTTCCATCCCCAGCATCAAGGTATCCACTTCCAGGCGATTCAGGGTCAACGGGGGCATCTCAAAATCGGCATCCAACGCGTAGCCAATACCTGGCGTGCCATAGATCGGGATGCCCGAAACGGATACATCGTCTACGTATCGGTAAACGGAACGCACTGAAACACCCATGCGCTCTGCAAGGCGCTCTGCGGAAATAGGCTGATGCACCCTGATCAGGTTCACAAGCTGAAACAGACGGTCAGCTTTACGCACCCTGGTGGCTCGCAGTCATAGGGCTGCCTCCAGCCAACGCGCCATCCTCAGCGAAACCTGAGCTTCACGACTTTGCTCAAGGCCCAGCCGCCGAAGACATAGAACGCGTCCAGGTAAAAGCGCCCTGCATAGTTGGGCAGTGGCTGCTGATTCATAAGCTGCTCTGGCCCGGGCGCTGGCGGCAGGAGCGCATAAATGCCATTGGGGGCCACGGCCAACGCAATCAGCAGCGCGTACGTGATGACCTGTATGAACTTGGCACGCCCCGCCGCTTTACCGGACCACTTGAGCCCATAAAACGCGACTAGGCCGGCAACGGGCAACACCCAGAAGTGCGTCGGTATCCCGATGAACATTTCGGCTACAACGCTTCGTGCCTGCACAACAACCACCTCCGTTAAAAGGGCCGATTATTGCGGGCGCGCAGGGCAAATGCAAAACCTGATCAGTTAGCCATCGCAGGGTGTGCAGCTGCGTTGTCGCGCAGCGCGCTGATTTCGCGAGTAAGCCACGCCCCCGGTGGGAGCGGGTTTACCCGCGAAGGTAACAGCGCGGTGTATGACACCGGCGCCGCCGGTGTTCGCGGCTGAAGCCACTCCCACAGGCCTCTGCTAAATCAACACATTACGTGCAGTTCTATGCCACTGCGGATTAAAGGTCCTTCTTGACCTCTTTATCAATATGCTTGCCCGCCTTGTGGCGTTCTTTGTTCAGGTGGCTGTCGCCTTTATCTATTTCCTTGCCATCATGTTTAACGCCTTTGCTGATTTCCTTACCGGCGTGATCGGCGCCCTTATCCACTTCACGGACATCGTGGCGAACACCTTTCGCTACATCCCCTTCTGCTTGCGCGGCGGACATCGTCATGACGGCGGCGAAAGCAATGGCAACAGCGGCAACCGTTTTCTTGAGCATTTCAGCGCTTCCTTCAAAAGAGTGTGGAGGTTCCCACACCCCAAACATAGATGATGGCTTGCGGATAAACCACGATGTGAAAATAGTTTAACGCGCGGTTCGGCGCTGGGTTTGCATCCAGTGTGGATGCAATGCCAGTACCCCGCCCCACTCCAGCATAGTAGCGTTGGCCATTCGACGAACTGTCTCGGTCCGTTGCATCTGCCCACGGACCGGGCCTCTCACGAACTAGGAAGTCAAATGGAACATGTTCAAACCGTCAATCAAGAGGCACTAGACCACGCCCTGATAGCGTTTTCTCGCTACAAAATCGGTGAAATAAAGTTATTCGATTTGGAGTGCGCCATGAGTTTTGAGGCGGGCGAAGCCCTGTCGCGTAGCGGACTGGTGCGGTTCTCGATAAGCAAAATGCCGTCAGGACGCTACCGCATCAGTGACGAAGGTG
This sequence comes from Pseudomonas sp. S60, assembly GCF_016647865.1. Classification (NCBI taxonomy): domain Bacteria; kingdom Pseudomonadati; phylum Pseudomonadota; class Gammaproteobacteria; order Pseudomonadales; family Pseudomonadaceae; genus Pseudomonas; species Pseudomonas sp. S60. The sequence goes on from NZ_JACVVH010000017.1 coordinate 45,117, forward strand.
AGAATGCGATCACCGAGGCGGGCCGCGCCCGCCTTCAAGTTATCAGAGGCTAACCACGTGCCCACGGCCAAATGAGGCGCAAGCAAAAAGGGCGGGCCAGTTCCGCCCCTTTTTCAAGCGCCCTGATTCCAGTGCACGGCGATCGCCAGCACGGTAAACACCAACACCGCTTCGACGACCAGGTAAACCCCGTAAAAGTCTTCCGAAAACATGTGACTGAACCTGCTGGCAAGGGTCGATATTCTTTCACCCCGTGCTGGGCACGCGGTGCGAAGATCAGAGCAACTGCCGGGTGAAGAAGTTCACCCGTGCTCTGGGGAAACAGGGCAGAAACGCTTCAGCCATCACTCGGCGCCGGGTGGAATACCGTCTTTGTTCTTGTCCTTCAGGCGTGCCTTCTCTTCTTCGGTCGAGTGGGCAGGCACCTGGTTGTCCTGCTGGTCACGTTTTGGCTCGGTCATGTCGCTCTCCTTGGGTTGATGAGCATTGGGCACCCTGGCAGCCCGGCAGTTCGCCAAATCTTCGCGTTCATTACGGGGTAGGCCAGTTCAGCCTCTGATGGTCCACAGCTGATCGATACGTGTCGTGTAAGACTGGCTCATCATTTCTCTTTTCATACCCCAGGCAGGTACCCGCGGCACGCTGGCAACCCGCAGCGTTCCCCTGCCCCACCGCTGATTGATGTCATCCATCACCTGCATCGCCCGGTCACGGGTCGGCGGCTGTCGCGCCGCGAACAGGTCACCTGAAAAGTCGCCAGGGGCTCGCAGGTCCATCAGCAGTACTTCGGCCTTGCTGTAACGAAACCCGGGCCTGAACACCCGCTCGACCGCCTGGCTGGCCAGCCGCGTCATCAACAAGGTGTCACAGGTAGGGTACGGCAGTTCAACCAGCGCGCCCTGGGCGTGATGCGCTTCATTAGGGTTGAACATGCCGGTGCGGATGCTCACGCGCATGCGCTTGCACAGCGAGCCCTGTGCACGCAACTTTTGCGCAGCGCGCCCCACATAAGTGGCCACTGCCTGCTTGATCGACGGCAGGTCGCTCAAGCGTTCACCAAACATACGGCTGCTGCAGATCTCATGCTTGGCCATCTCCACATCCTCCAGCTCCAGGCACGGTGTGCCCCCCAGTTCACGGGCGGTCTTTTCCACCACCACACTGAACTTCTGCCGCAGGGTACGGGCGTCGGCCCTGGCAAGGTCCATTGCCGTGCAGATGCCCATGGCCTCCAGGTGGGCGGTCATCTTGCGGCCAATACCCCACACATCACTGGCCTTGGAGTTACGCAACACCCAGTCACGCTTGACCGGGTCGGTGATGTCGATCACACCGTCCGTTTGGCTCAACAGCCTCTTGGCCATGTGATTGGCCAGCTTGGCAAGCGTCTTGGTACCGGCGATGCCTACGCCTACGGGGATGCCGGTGCATTGCAACACGCGAGTACGCAGGCTGTTACCGAACTGGGTGAGGCCTTGCTGAATACCTGACAGGTCGGCAAAGCACTCGTCGATGCTGTAAACCTCCAACGCCGGCACCATGCCCTCGATCAGCGTCATCACACGCTCGCTCATGTCCCCATACAAGGCATAGTTGCTGCTGAACACGACAACGCCATGCCGGCGAAGCTTTTCCCGCGCCTGAAAATACGGCTCACCCATTTTCACGTAAGGCTTGGCGTCGTATGACCTGGCGATCACACAGCCGTCGTTGTTGCTCAGTACCACGATCGGCGTCCTGGCCAGGTCTGGCCTGAATACCCGTTCGCAACTCGCATAGAATGCGTTGCAATCGATCAGTGCGAATACAGGCTCACTGCGCATGGTCGCGAACGCTGTAGCGCACTACGCCCCAGACCACCATATCGTCCCCTTCCCCGACATGACGTGGCGGGTAGTTACGGTTCTCGGACTTGAGCATCACCACGCCGTCACGGCGATGAAGGCGCTTGCACACCGGCTCGCTGTTCAGGGCGGCAATGACGATATCGCCGTGCTCCGGTTCACGCCCACGGTCCACGATAACGATATCGCCCGAATAGATACCCGCCCCTTGCATGCTGTCCCCTTCCACCCTCACCAGATACACATGAGGGGCGCGGATATCGAACAGCTCATCGAGGGAAATGTGCCCCTCCATATGATCTGCCGCAGGGGATGGAAAACCGGCGGGAACATGGAATGAGTAGAGCGGGAATGGGCCAGTGCTACCGAGCGGCCAACCCAGAAAAGTGATGCTCATGGAAAGAGGTCCAATGCGAACTGTATGCATATACAGTAAATCTCGCATCGGCAGCCTGGTCAATCTGGATAAGCGGATTTCGGACGGACGAGGTTGCGCTGATGGCGTTAACCTGCGAGCGGCAGTTTGAGGTGCGCAACAAGCCCCTCACGGCGCCAGTTCCAGGTGACCTCACCACCCGCAGCCCTTGCCAGCCGCTCGATCATCGTCGTGCCGAAGCCGGCCTCGCCGCTTTCTGCCGACACCTCCGGGCCCCCTGCTTCGCGCCAGTCCACTTGCAGCACCTGCTCGTGTATCGACCACTGGAAATGTACCAAGCCCTCCATGGCCCCCAAGGCGCCATACTTGATGGAGTTAGTGGCGAGTTCGTGGATACACAGCGCAAGTGTGTTGCGCAAGCGCGCGGGCAACGGGTGCCCGGGCCCGCTGATTCGGCATTGGGCTACATAAGGGCTCAACACCGAGCCTGCCAAAAGCGCCAGGTCGACCGCGGCCCCGTCAGGGTTGTCGAGTATTACGCCGTAAGCCCGGGACAGCGCGCCCAGCTTGGCATTGACGATGCTGGCGACGCTTTCGGTGGCCGCCGTCGCCCTGGCCTCGCGGTCCGCCATGGATACCACAGCCTGCACCACCGACAGCAAGTTCTGGATGCGGTGAAGCATCTCGCGGGACAACAACTGTTCCCGCTCAAGGGCCAGGTCCAGTTCTTTGCGCAGCAAGGTCTGCTCAGTGACGTCCCTGGACACGCAGTGAACCGACACCACCTGCCCCTGCAGATCGGTTACAGGCGTAAGCAGGTTGTCCCAATGGAACACCCGCTGTGCAGAGGCGCTGTGGCCAGAAAACCTGGCTACCTGCCCGGCCAATGCCGCCTGCAAGGACGCTTGGGCGGATGGCTGCACGGGCACTGGCAACAAGGGAACCCACGGTAGGCCTTTAACCTGTTCAGCCAGTATTCCCAGTGCAGCGCAACCTGCCTTGTTCATTGCCAGCAAGGTGCCGTCAGGTGCCAGTATTTTCACGCAGTCGGGGGTTGCGTTGAGCATGGCAGTTTGCACGGCACGTTCGGCAGCGTTGTTACCGTCATCATCAAGTTGCAATTGATCCACCGCTGCGAGCCTGCCCTGTTTACCGGCAGGCTAGAGGAATGCCAAGGCGTTCACAATAGCGCGTTGAGCGCTGCACGGGACCACTCCGGCATGAGTGCGCTATGATTCGGCCATCATCGACGGCGCGTTTTCAAAAGGGGAATGCCATGAAACCATGGATGGGGTGCGCACTGGCAGTAGTGCTGAGCGGGTGTGGCACGGTCGCGACGGTATCCGACAAGTCCAAAGCGGTGGACAACCTGGCGAAGTGGGGATCGGAATGCCGGTCGATTCCCCAAGCCTATAGCGGCGTTGCTTACCAGTTCTGCAACCTGAACAGCCCCGAACGGTCGGGCCCTCACTGGTCGGCAGATACGGTTTTCGTGGACATGGGGTTATCGGCCTTGGCGGACACGCTCTTGCTTCCGTACACCGGTTACCAGCAGCTTCGCTGGGGGAGCACGCCGGTTAGACGGTTGGCGTACTAAGGCCTAGTTGTGGGCTTCGATAAGCTGGGATGAAGAATACGGGACTGTCCATTGCAACAACCGACAGACCGGGATATCGACTCCGCTTATGCAGCACAAATGCCGGCCTCTAGCATCGTCGCGATGATGAAGGGCCCCTTTCGCGCCAGGTACTCGGCCATCCCGCCTGTGTTGCTTAACTCCAGCTCTAGCTTCAGCGCCTGATAGTGCTGCCGAATGACAACGTTACGTTTGAGCAGGTCCCTGAAACCAAGCATGTGGGCGATCGAAACGTGACCCTGCTCACAGACGTGGAGTTTGTGCGTACGAACACCCTTCACGTTACGCCTGTAGAAATGGTGGCCCTGCGAGAGGTCACTGCCCCGCACGTATCCCAAACCCAACAATATTTCGTCCCGTGTAAGCACGTTGCGATGCTCGTCTACCTCGATGAGGACGTCGATTTCCGGTTTGGCGGCTAATCCCGGCACAGCTGTACTGCCAACGTGGTGGATAGCGATCAGTTCGTCGTAGAAAGCCGAAGCAATGAGTGGCTCGTCTTTCAGATATTGGGCTGGCCAGGAAAGGTTGTAGGGCATGATTTTGCTGGTCAGTGCCATGGAAAATCCTTGTTGGTGAAGTGTCGTCCGTGGGATTGGCCCATAGGATTCAAGCCTCCTATCAAGCTGATCCTCGTAGCCTAGGGGATGGTCGGTCAGGTTCGCAACGGTTTGGCTAGGATCCGCACGTGTAGGATTAGTATTTGTGTTCCAGTCAGCTAAAGGTGGGCTGTGGTTCGGCGAACCAAGTGTTACAATCTGCCGCTTAAAAGCAGCATCACTGGCGCTGCCTCCATGAACGCCGTCAGTATGAAACCCGCCACGCCCAAGCAACCCCATGCCTTATGGCTGGCTGAATTCCGCACTCACGACGAACCAGCTTGGCCACAGCGTCGAGCGATTGCTCTCTATCTACGCGAAATGGATCAGCTCCTCCTCGGACTGGAGGGAGCTGGAGAAGCTGCCGCCACTCGTCGAATTGGCCCTGAATTGGCCTGACATGACGAGAGGGCCTAAATACACCTCTGGAACCCCCGCAGGACAAGCACTTGATCTCCACAGCTAACATCACCATGCAGTTCGGCTCCAAGCCGCTGTTCGAAAACGTTTCGGTAAAATTCAACAATGGCAACCGCTATGGCCTGATTGGCGCCAACGGTTGTGGCAAGTCGACCTTCATGAAGATCCTCGGTGGCGACCTGGAGCCTTCCGGTGGGCAGGTCATGCTTGAGCCGAACACGCGCCTGGGCAAGCTGCGCCAGGACCAGTTCGCCTACGAAGAATTTACCGTGATCGACACGGTCATCATGGGCCACAGCCAACTGTGGAAAGTGAAAGCCGAACGCGACCGCATCTACTCATTGCCAGAAATGTCCGAAGAGGACGGCATGGCCGTCGCGGAGCTGGAAACCGAGTTTGCCGAAATGGACGGCTACACCGCCGAATCCCGCGCCGGTGAACTGCTGCTGGGCCTGGGCATCCCCCTGGAGCAGCATTTCGGCCCCATGAGCGAAGTGGCACCTGGCTGGAAGCTGCGCGTGCTGCTGGCGCAGGCACTGTTCTCGGACCCGGACGTGTTGCTGCTCGACGAGCCGACCAACCACCTGGACATCAACACCATCCGCTGGCTTGAAACCGTGCTCACCGCGCGTAACAGCACCATGGTGATCATTTCCCACGACCGTCACTTCCTGAACAGCGTGTGCACCCACATGGCTGACCTGGACTACGGCGAGTTGCGCCTGTTCCCGGGCAACTACGACGAATACATGACCGCAGCCACCCAGGCGCGCGAGCAGTTGCTGTCGGACAACGCCAAGAAAAAAGCCCAGATTGCCGAACTGCAGACCTTCGTCAGCCGCTTCTCTGCCAACGCCTCCAAGGCCAAGCAGGCCACCTCGCGTGCCAAGCAGATCGACAAGATCCAGCTGGCCGAGGTCAAGCCGTCCAGCCGTGTCAGCCCGTTCATTCGTTTCGAGCAGACCAAAAAGCTGCACCGCCAGGCCGTGACCGTCGAGAAGATGGGCAAGGCATTCGATGACAAGGTGCTGTTCAAGGACCTGGGCTTCACCATCGAAGCCGGCGAGCGTGTTGCCATCATCGGCCCCAACGGCATTGGCAAGACCACCCTGCTGCGTACACTGGTCGGTGAAATGACGCCAGACAAAGGCGAAGTGAAGTGGACCGACAGCGCCGAGGTTGGCTACTACGCCCAGGACCACGCCCACGACTTCGAAGAGGACATGAGCCTGTTCGACTGGATGGGCCAGTGGACATCCGGCGAGCAGGTCATCCGCGGCACCTTGGGCCGCATGCTGTTCTCGAACGATGAAATCCTGAAATCGGTCAAGGTCATCTCCGGGGGTGAGCAGGGCCGCATGCTGTTCGGCAAGCTGATCTTGCAGAAACCGAACGTGCTGGTGATGGACGAGCCGACCAACCACCTGGACATGGAATCGATCGAGGCACTGAACCTGGCGCTGGAAAACTACCCGGGCACCCTGCTGTTCGTCAGCCACGACCGGGAGTTCGTGTCCTCCCTGGCTACCCGCATCATCGAATTGTCTGCCGACGGCGTGGTGGATTTCAGCGGTACCTACGACGATTACCTGCGCAGTCAGGGCGTACTGGGTTGATGCACTGCGGCTGAGCGCTCGGCGGGCTCCGGCACGCCCAGCGCCTGGCCAAAGAACACGGCCGTGTCACGTTGCAGCGAATGGTGGATATGCCGACGGTCTACGCCGTCGGCATCCTTGCACAGCGCCGGCATGCGGGCAGACTGCTCTGCATCGCAGTGGGCCATGAACACGAAATGCCCGGCGCCTGCCAGCAGTCGATAGTCAGGTGAGTCCGGCAGCTTGCGGGCCAAGGCTTCTGCGTTGCGGTCAACAGCCACCAGCTGATCGCTGTCACCACTGTAGATCAATGCGGGCACGTGCACATCGGCCAGGGCATGGCGGCCAAACAGCAGGCTGAGCGGTGCCATGAGCATCACTGCCCCCACCCGCGCATCGGCTTGCGGGGTCAACTCGCTTCGGTCAGCAATCAATACCCCATGGGTTTTGCACGCATCGGCATCGTTGGGGCGTTCCAGGCAGTACTGCCGAAGGCGGTCCAGATCGGGGCGAGCGCCTGACAGTATCAACGCGGTCTCACCGCCGGCCGAGTAGCCGATCACGCCTACCTTCCCTTCATTCAGATACGGCCCCAGCAAGGCATCATCACGCGCAGCGGTGATGGCGGCGCTGATTTGCAGAGGCCGGCCGTACAGATTGCTCAGCGTGCCCAAACGGCTATGGTCGCGCGCGTTGTCGCCAGGGTGCACGACCGCAACCACGACGAAACCCTGCCGTGCCAGCGACGTGGCCAGGTAATGCAGGGCCAATGGGCTGCCGGTGTTGCCGTGGGAAAGTACAAGTAAAGGGAACCGACCCAAGGCAACCGGTGCTTCGTCTGCAACGTCCAGCGGGTAGCCATCCAGGCGGCTTGTGTGTGCCTGACCCGTTGCGGGGTAGAAGGCCAAGGCCTGCATGGGGCGAGCATCCACAGGGTCAGCGAGTGTCATGTGGTGCAACCCGGCTACCCAAGGGCTAGCCTCGGCACGGGCCAGAAGCCCACCGAGCAATGCCAGTGCCATCAAGCAGCGAGTGAGAGTCATCGGCCGAAAGCTCCACGTGCGCCTTTCCTGGTCCAGCATAGCCCTGCCGTGGCCTGCTGCAGGTGAAAACTCGATGAAAAAATGACGGTACAAGGTTGCAGCGGCAGGTTGCATTTGTGCCGGCCATCGAACCCGTGGCATACATGCAGGTCAACCTGAAGTTATCGTCACGCGCCCTTGAAGGAGAGTCGCCCATGAGCAAACACGCCTACGTACCGCCCAAGGTCTGGCGCAACGAAGCAGCATCCGGCGGCCAGTTCGCCAGCATCAACCGCCCGGTTGCAGGCCCCACCCACGAAAAGGAACTGCCTGTCGGCAAGCAACCGCTGCAGCTTTACTCGCTCGCTACGCCCAATGGGGTGAAGGTCACGATTGCGCTGGAAGAGTTACTTGCCCTTGGCCACGAAGGTGCCGAGTACGACGCCTGGTTGATCCGCATTGGAGAGGGCGATCAGTTCTCGAGCGGGTTCGTGCAGGTCAACCCCAACTCCAAGATCCCAGCCTTGCTCGACCAAAGCGTTGAGCCCCCGGTACGGGTGTTCGAGTCAGGGTCAATTTTGCTGTACCTGGCCGAAAAATTTGGCGCGCTGCTGCCACAGGCACCGGCAGAGCGTACCGAAACCCTCAATTGGCTGTTCTGGCAGATGGGCGCAGCGCCCTACCTGGGTGGCGGCTTTGGCCACTTCTACGTGTACGCCCCGGAAAAGATCGAATATGCCATCAACCGCTTCACCATGGAGGCCAAACGCCAACTGGACGTATTGAATCGCCGCCTGGGCGAAAGCCGCTACCTGGGCAGCGAGCAGTACAGCATCGCCGACATTGCCGTGTGGTCCTGGTATGGGCAGTTGGTACTGGGTACCGTGTACAACGCAGCGGAGTTTCTGGCGGTTGACGAATACCCCCATGTATTGCGCTGGGCAAGGGAGATTGCTGAGCGGCCGGCAGTACAACGTGGTACACGGGTAAACCGTACTTGGGGTGATGAAGACAGCCAAGTTGCTGAACGCCATTCGGCCAGCGATCTGGACTGATGTAATATCCTAGGTCGACAGGATGGTCAGCGCTCGATAGAGCGCTGCCACTTTGAGATCGACAACGTTCTACTCGAGAGCTGGCTAATAAAAGTCATGAATAAACTCTGACAGGCCTTTGCTCAATTTGAACAAGTGTTCGCCGCTGAGTAGTCAATGGCACGCATGTAATAAAATCCACCTGTAGCACTCTCAAGATCCTCCCTACCCTGCACGCGCCAACTGTCGCCGCGCCTTGCTGCCTAACACTAGTACGCCAGAAACCCTTATTCAAGAAAATATTGATTTACATTTTATCGCTCGCCATAAGCGCTACGAAAAGTGCATCGTTAAAAGCACATGACGCGAACATCCGGGTTGATTTTTATATTAGGAAAGTTCCTACACCAACTTCCTACAGAAAATTTCCTAACGTCGCGCAATACCAGAAACTTCCTACAAGCATTCTCGGGTTATCCGCAGAGTTCAATATAAGGTTCATCGGGTTCTTTAAAACTGATGCCCTTGGAGTGGCCATGCCAAAGCACCGTGATTTGAGCTACAGCTTTCAAGCGCTGCAAGGGCGAAGTGAGTTCGAGGTGGTCTCATTTGAGTTGGACGAGGCTATCAGCACCCCCTTTCAACTGAAACTCGAACTGGTCAGCTTCGAAGATGATGTGGATTTCGGGCAATTGCTCGACAAGCCGGTGCTGTTTACCCTGTGGCAAGGGGAACGGGCACTGCGTCATGTGCATGGCTTGGTCAGCAGCTTCAGCCAGAGTGAGACGGGTTTCTACCGTACCCGGTACCGCGCATTGGTGGAGCCTACCCTGGCCCGTGCAGCGCTGCGGTCCAACTGGCGGATATTCCAGCAAAAAACTGTGCCGCAGATCATCGAGATCATGCTCAGCCGCCAGGGCATTACGGCGTACGAGTTCAAGTCTGTCGACCAGCATCTGGCGCGGGAGTTCTGCGTCCAGGCGGGTGAAACCGACCTGGACTTCATCGCGCGCCTCGCCGCCGAAGAAGGCTTCGTTTATCGCTTCGAACACACGGCTACAACCCATAAGCTGCTGATCAGCGACAGGGTGCTGGCCTTCGGTCTTATCAGTCAGGGTGTACTCAAAACTGATGAAGCTGATACGCGCTACCAGGAGCCGTCGGATAAAAAACCCTACGAGGTTTTGTACCACAGCAACAGCGGTGGCGATCAAGCCAGCCCCTGCCTGCACCATCTTCGTTACAGCGAGCAGGTACGCCCCGCCCGCCAGGTGCAGCGAGACTACACGTTCACCCACCCGGCCTACCGCCAGGAGCACCTTGAATACGGCACCGACCTGAAGCACCAATCCACTCAGTACGAACGCTTCGACTACCCGGGCCGCTACAAGCGCGATGCAGTCGGCAAACCGTTTACCGCAACCCGGATCACTGCATTACGCCATGACGCCCGTATCGCTGAAGTGGCGGGTGACGATGTACGGCTCCAGCCAGGCTTGAGCTTTACCCTGACCGAGCATCCGCGAGAGGACCTGAACATGCACTGGCGGGTCACCCGCATTCATCATGAAGGGGCACAACTGACCAGCCTGGAGGAAGAAGCGGCCGGGGCTCAACAAGGCACCTGTTACGAACAGCAGGCCGTGCTGGTACCCGGCAGAAGCGAATGGCGGCCGGCGCCCTTGCCCAAACCGCGCATCGACGGCCCGCACATGGCGACAGTAGTGGGCCCCAAAGGCGAAGAAATCTATTGCGATGAATGGGGCCGCGTGAAAGTCAGCTTTCCATGGGACCGCGAGAGCGAGGACAACGAGTTCAGCTCCTGCTGGATACGTGTGTCCCAAGGCTGGGCCGGGGGGAGTTGGGGCTCGATGGCCATTCCACGTATTGGCCAGGATGTGGTGGTGCAGTACGTCAATGCCGACCCGGACCAACCCATGATCACCGGGCGTACCTACTGCGGCAATCAACTGCCGCCCTATGACCTGCCCAAGCACAAAACCCGCATGACCATCAAAAGCCAGACGCACAAGGGTGACGGCTTTAACGAAATGCGGTTCGAGGATGAGCTGGGTCAGGAAGAAGTGTTCATCCACGCTCAGCGGAATCAGAACAATATCGTCAAGCACGACGAGACAACCCGCATAGGTAATAACCGTGAGGAACAGGTTGAACATGATGAGTCCATCGTCATCGGCAACGACCGCAGTGAGTCGGTGGGCAACGACGAGCGGGTAACCATTGGCCGAGATGCCTTTATCGACGGCAAACGCAATCGGGTGATTAGGGTTGGCAAGGACCACACGCTGGAAGTTGGCAATAATCGCTACGACCGGACTGCTGTGAATCATCTGCATCAGGTAGGCGGTCATCAGCAGACCACCGTGCAGGGGTCTGTGCACTTGGTTGCGGGGCAGGACATTCAGCAGGATGCCAGGCGTCTTCTGGTAAGGATACAAGACGAGATCCTGCTAGAAAGCGCGGGTGGCACCCTCCTCATCAACGAGAGCGGTATCACGCTCAAAGGGGTCGCGCTGCACCTCGAAGCCCCGATTGACACGTTGCCCAAAGGTGATGGCAGCGTTCACCCTGCATCAGGTACGCCTGCTCCAGGTGCCGACCTGGACCTCGCATGCGGTATGCGCAGTGATGGCAGTTGCACCCGCACCCCCTGCCCTTGCCGCAAGGTGGGCGCATGATGGACGAAGCGTATGTAAAAGCGGGCTGGCCAAGGCAGCACGTGAAAGTAGTACCACAACCCAACTGGCCTCTGTCGGAACCTGACACTGCATGGTTGCTGTTGAACGGTAACGATATCCCAGCACTGGCGGATACCATCCGTTCGCTGTCCCCACCTGGCGGGCACCATTGGGTGTGGCGAGGTACCCAGCACGAGTACTCAGGCCGCGGTTACCAGGCAGGCCCTTTGTTGGCGCGCCTCAACTGCGCACTCTTCGAGCAATTTATTGCCTGTTGGGGGCCGGACCAGACTGGTTTACTGCTACTGGGGCCAGATCATCACACCCTCCTGTTGCAACAACTTCAGCACGTGAAGCACCTGCGTTCGGCAGACGGCAACACGCTCATGTTCCGCTGGCAAAACCTGCGCAAGCTCGAAGAGCTGTGCGAGGCCTTGCCGCAAGTCACGTTGCAGCGACTGTTCAGCCCGATCCGCCAGATGATCTGGCACGGTGGCTTGGCTGCGCACACCTGGCTGCAGCAGAGCATTGCGCAGGCGACTGCACCGGACCTTTCTCCCCCACCCCCGGTGGTATTGACCAGCACAGAGGAGGCAGCCCTCAACAGCGCCTCGCACGCCTTGTTCATGCGCCGCGCCGAGTACCTGCTGAGTGGATACCTGCAGAAGATTGCCGGCGATCGTACGGCCGATGAGATGCGCGAGTACCTCGCCACGCTTGATGAAGAAGGCAGGTACTTCAGGTTTGAGTTTGAAGATGAGCGCATGTACTACCTGCAACTGCGCCTCTTCTACCCCGTTGAACCCTTCATCGAGGATCGAAAGATCCAAGGCCTGTTGCGTGACACTGAACGACAAGGGCGCCAGCGGGGGGTCGAGATCCTCGGGCGGCTGCGAGAAATCTCCACCCCACGGATCAAGGAAACGGCTTGATGGCCCACCACCCTGTTCTCGCGCTACAACCACCCCACCCGAGCGCCCCCCGGGTAGGCCAGGCGATTGCACCACCTCCCTGCGAGCGGGGGATTCCCTTGTACCCCGTTCGCTACGGAGTTGCCGATCAACCCCTGGACAGGGAGGTTTTCCAGACACTGAGCGTGGACCGCTATCCGCGCCCGCATTCGCCAAAGCCATACGGCCTGAGGCTGCTGCGCCCCGGTAGCTATGTCTACCTGTTCTATTTTCAGCACGGGCGTATGAAGACACGCCATTATCGGGTGACGGAAGACTTCCGCTTTGCGCACCTGTGGTGGACAGTCTACGACTACAACAGCGACATCCCAGGGAGCTGTGCACGCCCAGATGAGTCACGCGCCTCGCATACCGTACTTGCGCCAGAAACCCACATTGCCGATACGGTCTACCTGCTGGTCAGTGAAACACTGCTCAGCCATGCCATTCTGTGGCAGATCGAGCAAGACCAGGGCGGACTGCGCAGCCAGCTGACAACACAAGTCAAGCCCGCCGAGCCGCATCAGCAACCACACGTATTCGATTCTGCTTACGCAGGCAATGTACTGCCTGAACTGCAGAACATCGGTACAACCGGCATATTCACGACGTTTTCCGGCGCCTCAGTCCGGCCGGATTTTGCTGCCCGGTACGGCCAGTCGCTGCGCAACCTGGTACGCAACCTGGGGCCGCGCCCGGGGGTCAGCCCACTGGGGGTGGCGCTGCACGATCCGGTCGGCGTGGTCAGCGAATTGCACCACCTGGTAACACTAAGCGTTGAGCGGAAAACCCGCTTCGCCGGCCAGCACGCCCATCGCCTGCAAAGTGCCAAGTTCATTGCCGGTTACTTCCATAGCGCAGAACAAACAGCGAGCACCAACCCTGATATCGCCGGCGCGCTGAATCGCCAGCGCAAGCTGTTGGACTACAACGGCGCAATGCGCTTTCCCACGTGGTACGCCAAGGAGTTGGCTGAGCACGACACCGCCATCGGAAAACAGGTGATGGACATCATCGCCTGGGTTCGGACCCTCCAGCCAGGTCAGCTATTAAGCCTGGCGTTGAGCACCTTCGACCTAAACGTCAAAGCGGTAGCTGACGCATATGAAGCCGTGGTGTTCGACATGCTAGGTGGCCTGGTTCACTCGGGCGAAGGCCAGCAGCAACTCAACGACGCAGTGATGATGCCGCCCGACACCAGCCCTTTCTGGCTTGCCATCAGCAATGGGAGCCAACTGCTGGCGGACAGAATCAGAGACAAAGGCGGCGAGATCGTCAAGGACACGCTGACGGTACTGGATCAGTACGTGGACGACTATGTAGCAACCCCTGCCACCAACGCCCTGATCGGTCTGCTGCAGGCGCTGCCTGCCAGCCACCCGGCAGATGTGCTGGTTCGGCGTTTGCGGCACGTAGTTGAGGTCCGCTTCAGCGCAACCATCGTGCTGCATGAGATCAGCCTTGCAGAACTGGTGAGGCAGGCTCGGGAGTTTCAGCTGAACCAGGGGCCGGGGAGTGAGTACCTGAAAACATGGGACCTGCCTGAGCCGAAGGTGGGCCGGGTCGATTTTACGGCTCGGGTGAAGGTGTATGAGTGGATCAAGGTGGGTGAGTCTGAATACACGAACATTACAGATGTGGCAAAAAAAAATATCGAGGCACCCAAAATAAACGCTCAGGAGAATATATTTACGCAGAGTCAAAGAGCCATGACCGCAGCACTAGGCCCGGCATTATCAGGACTGGGAGGATACCTGGCAGTAGTTAACTTCATAAAAACAGTTCAAAAAGGCGAAAATTCAGCCAGCCCGCTATTGGGCCTGTCTGAACTCGCCAGCGCAAGCATGACGCTATTGGGCGCAAGTATAGAAATCGGCGGCAACCTTACTGCGCTTGGATTACAAGTGAATGGAAGACAACTTTCAGCAACGTCAGTCAGACATTTTTCGACACGGTTAGGCGTCAACATTTTTATAGTTGGGGGAACTGCCCTAAGCGCGATTATTGATAGCATTCGGGCCTTCAAATCACTTAACAATTACAACCCCGAACAGGCAACGATGTATTTAGGCTCCGCTCTGGCGGGAGGCTTTACAGCTGTGGCCACGTGGGCAGGCGGTAGCGCTGCCGCTGCGAGTCTGATTGCAGGCGCTGCGGTGCCAGTTTTGGGCATGACAACAGGTGCATGGGCAGCGGTAGCATTGCTTGCGCTAGGCGTCAGCATCTATTTCAGTGCAGGAGTAGATAATTTAACGCATGGACCCGCTGAAGCCTGGCTGAAGCACAGTGCGTGGGGGATTCACCATGACAGCTACACCGCGAGTCAAGAACTGGAAGCGGTGCAGAGCCTGTATCACCGCCCACGCATCGCTTCAGAATGGCAACTGAATAGCAGCTCTCAGGTGGGTACACTCTGGATAAAATATCAGACCCCAAGTCAAACAGACAATTCAAGGGGAACTTTTCAAGCCAGATTAGCATTCAAAAAAGATAATCGAAGCCTAAGGAGAATCGATGGCCCCGTCATACTCAATATGGATAAATCATCGTTCAATCCAGATGAAGAGTGCATCGTCACATCTATTTATCATGAAGGCGCGATGCAGGGATGGATGATAGTGATGCACAAAGCGACTAAAGTGTTATTGGAGTATCTCTACACCCCTGACCTAGAGAATCCTGAAAATAGTTTAGCTCAGCCCGACGCACCTGAACCTTTGGTATTTTCCGCCGCGGGTTTATTCACACAGTCAATCGACGCGAGCAAACTGAACATCGTCAATGGTCCAGCCAAATGAGCATAAAACCTTTACCTACTTTTATGCTGGCTGGAAGCACGGTCTTGCATCCTGAGCTGAGCCAGGCTATTACATCTCAACCAAATGCAGTTCGGCGAATAAACAGCACGTGTGTAGAGCTTGAGTCATATGCCAATGTAGCCCTAAGCGGCCATGCCGGCATGTTGGGAGTATCAATATTAATTCCAGTTATTTGTGCAATCACTCTATTAAGCATTGTGGAAATAACTCCAGATATGCTGCTAGCGATCTTGATAGCGAGCCCGATAATACCACTTTTAGCTTTTCTAAACTATTTGGTTATGGGGGCGCACCGGATTCGGGGCTCATACATTCGCGTCAACCGCATTACTCGCAAGGTCTATTTCATTAGCCCCCTGACTCCAGGCAACGTGCATGCCATAGATTGGAATCGACTGGTTGCGCGGGCTGGGCATATTTCTAGAAGATCCTCATACGGCCCCGCTTACCGTCGCCCTCTATTTTTGATAGGCGTAGACTACACCTTGGTCCCACCCACCGAGCTCTGCATTGCTTTCGGCAACACAGATATGCCCGGTGATGAACGTTCAGCACAGACGCTTTGGGGTTACCTTCAGCATTTCATGGAATACGGTGTGAGTGATCTACCCGACTTCGTCGCCCCTCAGAAAAAATTAAGTCGCCGCGATGCCGCGACCCAGCCATATCGCGAGTGGTACACCGGTGTCTGTACCATGTGCGATGGCGCAAATGCTTTATTATGGGCGCCGATTATGATCCCCATTTGGATATTTTTGCTTGCTTTCAAGGCTTATCCAGATAGTGTCGAGGCCTGGATCCAGCACAAGGTTCCTTACACCACATTCCCACACGAAATCGACATAATTTGTGGCTTCGACACCGCCTCACCTGTTTCTTTCGGCTGACTTTTATTCATCCAGCGATTCACAAATGCCGTGGTGCCTTTGTTCTTATAAACCGAAACGCCTATAAACCATGGCGAAACGTGGTGCAGTGCTTGCTTATATCGAGAAGGGACGGCCAGCGTGCAAGAAAAAAATTCCACATCGGACAGGAGGTGATTTTGATATGGAGACTGGACCCCTGAAATACAAAAAAATTAAGCGACTGCCCAAAAGTTTTTTGTTTGGCTGCACACTATTTGAACACAATTCAAGAGGACCATTACCCAAGCACGCTGAGGGCCTAAGACGCGCTAACAACATTTGTGTATCAATACCCAATACCGCCCTCAACCGCAGCCCAAGAACAATGCCCCCCTGCACGCACCCATTTGCCCCTGCGCAAGCCTGCGCCCGCGAACCCCTTCTTGTACACTCCCCGCACTAGCCCCAACCCGCATTTTTGGTGAACGCATGATCGAGGTAACCGAGGTTTCCATTGCCGCACTGCGCGAGGCGCTCGAAGCGGGCCGCACGACAGCAGTCGAATTGGTCAAGGCCTACCTGGCGCGTATCGAGGCATACGATGGCGCAGACACCGCCACTGCCCTCAACGCCGTGGTAGTGCGCAACCCGCAGGCCCTGGCGGAGGCCGAGGCCTCGGACGCCCGGCGTGCGCAGGGCAAGCTGCTTGGCCCGCTCGACGGCATCCCGTACACCGCCAAAGACAGCTATTTGGTAAAAGGCCTGACGGCGGCGTCCGGCAGCCCGGCCTTCAAGCACCTGGTCGCACAGCGCGACGCCTTTACCATCGAGCGCCTGCGCGCTGCCGGCGCCATTTGCCTGGGCAAGACCAACATGCCGCCCATGGCCAACGGCGGCATGCAGCGCGGCGTCTACGGCCGAGCCGAGAGCCCGTACAATGCCGACTATCTGACCGCCCCGTTTGCATCGGGCTCGTCGAACGGCGCTGGTACTGCTACTGCAGCCAGTTTCAGCGCCTTCGGGCTGGCCGAAGAAACCTGGTCCAGCGGCCGAGGGCCTGCGTCCAACAATGGGCTGTGCGCTTATACCCCGTCCCGAGGCGTCATCTCGGTGCGGGGCAACTGGCCGCTCACCCCGACCATGGATGTGGTGGTGCCATACGCACGGACCATGGCCGACTTGCTGGAAATCCTTGACGTGGTGGTGGCCGACGACGCCGACCCTCGTGGCGACCTGTGGCGCCTACAACCTTGGGTGCCCATTCCGGCCCCATCCGAGGTGCGCCCAGCCTCGTACCCGGCGCTGGCCGCCAAGGCCGATGCACTCAAGGGCAAGCGCTTTGGTGTACCGCGCATGTACATCAATGCCGATGAACAGGCAGGCACCTCGGAGAAGCCCGGCATTGGCGGCCCGACCGGCCAACGCATCCACACCCGCGCCAGCGTCATCGCGCTGTGGCAGCAAGCCCGCAAAGCCCTGGAGGCTGCGGGTGCCGAGGTGGTCGAGGTGGCCTTCCCGCTGGTGTCCAATTGCGAGGGCGATCGGCCAGGGGCACCCACCGTGTACAACCGGGGCATCGTCAGCCAGGCATTCTTGCAAGACGAACTGTGGGAACTGTCGGGGTGGGCGTTCGATGATTTCCTGCGCGCCAACGACGACCCCGCACTGAATCGCCTGGCCGACGTAGATGGCCCGCAGATCTTCCCGCACGACCCGGGCACCCTGCCCAACCGTGAGGATGACCTGGCGGCGGGCATGGACCAATACGTCGTCATGGCCGAGCGCGGCCTTAAAACCTGGGACCAGATCGACACCTTGCCAGACGGCCTGCGGGGCCTGGAGAAAACCCGCAAGCTGGACCTTGAAGACTGGATGGACAATCTTGGCCTGGATGCGGTGCTGTTCCCAACCGTGGCAGACGTGGGCCCGGCGGATGCCGACGTTAACCTGGCGTCAGCGGACATCGCCTGGAGCAACGGCGTCTGGGTCGCCAACGGCAACCTGGCTATCCGTCACCTGGGCATCCCCACCGTGACCGTGCCAATGGGCGTGATGGCTGACATTGGTATGCCCGTAGGCCTGACGTTTGCCGGGCGCGCCTACAGCGACAATGCGCTGTTGACCTACGGCGCTGCGTTCGAAGCTACCGGGCTCCGCCGCATGATTCCGCCTCGCACGCCCCCGCTTGGCTGAGCCTCTGGCAACCGTTACCCAAACGGCTATCGCGCAGGTCAACATTTTGTGTAAATATGCACATATTGTTGAACTGCGTGAAACCAATGCCCATCGAACCTAACGACGAACGCCGCATCACCCTGACCGTGCTCAAGGCCGCCTTACAGGCCATGGGGAGCGTCGCTGCGCGGAACATGGAAATTCTCCTGCATGACCTCGAGCAACCGGAGCGATCCGTCATTGCAATCGTCAACGGGCACTTGTCTGGCCGTCGCATCGGCAGCCCTATCCTGGCAGCCCCCGAGCAGGACCAAGGTTTCAAGGCGCTGATGCAGGCTACGGCCGACCAGCGCGGCATTGAGCCTATCGTGCTGCCGGACTACCCGACGCAACTGAAGGGTCGAAGCCTGCGAAGCGCGACAGCCATTTTTCGTGACAGCAATGGCCAGGCATTTGCCAGCCTGTGCATCAACACCGACGTCACCGGCCTGGACGCCGCCATGGCGTTTCTGCAGCAGTTCCAGCCACTGGGCGCGGTGCCCGTCACTCAGGAGGCCGCGGACATCGAGGTGTTGATGGCCGACATAATGCAGGCCGCACTACAGCGCAGCGGCCAAGGCCGCATGACCAAACAAGCCAAGGTCGACGCCGTGCGGGTGATGCAGGAGCGCGGGCTGTTCATCGTCAAAGGCGGCGTAGAAAAAGCCGCCGCCGCCCTGGGTGTGACCCGCTACACCATCTACAACTACCTCGAACAACTGCGCGGAGCCAGCCAGTGACCTTGCACATCCCGACCCCTTTGATCGAATCGCGCCCGTTGTCCCAGGCCTGCGGCAGCAACATGTGGCTGAAACTCGACGCCCTGCAACCCAGCGGCTCGTTCAAGCTGCGCGGCGTGGGCCATGCCTGCGAAGTGCACCACGCCCGGGGGGCCCGTCGCTTCGTGTCATCGTCTGGGGGCAATGCAGGCCTGGCGGTGGCTTATGCGGGGCGCAAGCTAGGCGTGCCGGTGACCGTGGTGGTGCCAGAGACCACCACCGAGCGGGCGAAAGAGCTGCTGCGCCAGGAAGACGCCGAGGTGATCGTCCACGGCAGCGCCTGGCACGAGGCCAATGCCCTGGCGCAAACGTTGGTAGGCGCCGATGCGGCTTTCATTCACCCGTTCGACGACCCATTGCTGTGGGCCGGCCATGCCAGCCTGGTGGATGAGGTGGCGCAAACCGGCTTGAAACCTGATGCCGTGGTGCTTTCGGTGGGCGGCGGCGGGCTGTTGAGCGGCGTGGTCGAGGGGCTGCAGCGCAATGGGTGGGTGGATGTGCCTGTAGTGGCCGTAGAAACCGAAGGCGCGGCGTCGCTGCATGCCGCCATGCGCGCCGGCCACTCCGTGGAGTTACAGCAGCTCACCTCTATCGCCACGAGCCTGGGCGCGAAGCGGGTGGCCGATCAGGCGCTGGCCAGCACCCGGCAGCATCCCGTTGTCAGCCAGTTGGTCAGCGACCACCAAGCCGTGCAAGCCTGCCAACAGTTCTTGCACGACCATCGCCTGCTGGTGGAGCCGGCCTGCGGTGCCGCCCTGGCGCTCGCCTACAGCACCCAGGCGCTGGCCGCGTATCGCACTGTACTGATAGTGGTATGCGGCGGCGCCACAGCCACGCTGGCGCAGATACAGGCCTGGGCTGCTTCAACCCGGCCTCAGTGATAAAAAAGCCCGTGGCAGGCACGGGCAACTGAGCAGCAACGCAGTAACCTGTGTTTCACCCCTTTTTCAGCGCCTGTTCCTTGTGCATGGCCAGGTGCCCGGTCTTGTCACTCTTGACCTCGTATTGCGGCTCGTCCTTTGAACAGTGGCGCTGGCGCCCGCAGAACTCCACATCCTGGGTATGCACTTTGACCACGGTACCGTGGATGGTGCCGGCTTCAGAATTCCACTGCACCTTGTCACCTGCCTTGTATACGTGACTCATCGGTTTCTCCTGACTGCAGGCTTGGGACGATTGAGATCGTCATATCCAGTTGTTTTACTGAGCCCGCTGTCAGCCAAAAAATTCCTTCGCACTGGCCATACCCGGACGAAATGCGATTGCACCCTTTCGGTCTGCAGCAAGTGAAGGCACAATGCGTGTCCTTTTTTTGGCCGGCCTGGCCGGGGGCCTCTAAATGATCAAAACGCCGTACTACCTCATCGACAAAACCAAGCTGCTCGGCAACATGGAGAAGATCGCCTACGTGCGCGAACACTCCGGTGCCAAGGCGCTGCTGGCCCTCAAGTGCTTTGCGACCTGGTCGGTGTTCGACCTGATGCAACAGTACATGGACGGCACCACCTCTTCGTCGCTTTACGAGCTCAAGCTCGGGCGCCAGAAGTTCGCCGGCGAAACACACGCCTACAGCGTGGCGTGGGCAGACGACGAAGTAGAGGAAATGCTGGAGAACTGCGACAAGATCATCTTCAACTCCATCGGCCAACTGCAGCGTTTTGCTGCTCAGTCCGAAGGCAAGGTGCGCGGGCTTCGCGTGAACCCGCAGGTCAGCAGTTCCGACTACGCGCTGGCCGACCCGGCTCGCCCGTTCAGCCGCCTGGGCGAATGGGACCCGGCGAAGATCGAGCAGGTGATCGAGCAGGTCTCCGGCTTCATGTTCCACAACAACTGCGAGAACGGCGACTTCAGCCTGTTCGACAAGATGCTGTCGCACATCGAACAACGCTTCGGCCACCTGTTGCACAAAGTGCAGTGGGTGAGCCTGGGCGGCGGCGTGCACTTCACCGGTGAAGGCTATGCACTGGACGCGTTTTGCGCACGCCTGAAAGCGTTCTCGGAAACCTACGGTGTACAGGTCTACCTGGAGCCGGGTGAGGCCGCGATCACCCAGAGCGCCTCGCTGGAAGTGACTGTGCTCGACACCTTGTACAACGGCAAGCACCTCGCCGTGGTCGACAGCTCGATCGAAGCACACATGCTCGACCTGCTGATCTACCGCCTCAATGCCAAGATGGCGCCCAACGACGGCGAGCACACCTACATGGTTTGCGGCAAGTCATGCCTGGCCGGCGATATCTTTGGCGAGTACCAGTTCGACCGCCCATTGGCCATCGGCGACCGTCTGTCGTTCGTCGACGCGGCGGGCTACACCATGGTCAAGAAGAACTGGTTCAACGGCCTGAAAATGCCATCCATCGCGGTTAAACAACTCGACGGCAGCGTCGAGGTCGTACGCGAGTTCGGTTTTGAAGATTACGTTTCCAGCCTGTCGTAAGACGGGCACAGCGAGTAAGGAGCAACAGGTAAATTGAAGAAGAACGTTCTTATCATTGGTGCAGGAGGTGTCGCCAAGGTGGTGGCCCACAAGTGCGCGCAGCATAACGACGAACTGGGTCGTATTGCCATCGCGTCACGGAACATCTCCAAATGCCAGGCCATCATCGACAGCGTCAAGGCCAAGGGTAGCCTCAAGGTACCCGCCGACATCCAGGCCTTCTCGCTCAATGCCCTCGATGTCGAGGCCACCAAGGCCCTGATCCGCGAGACCGAATCGCAGATCGTGATCAACGTAGGCTCCGCCTTCCTCAACATGTCGGTGCTGCGTGCCTGTATCGATACAGGTGTTGCCTATCTGGACACCGCCATCCACGAAGAGCCGGGCAAGATCTGCGAGACCCCGCCGTGGTACGGCAACTACGAGTGGAAACACCTCGAAGAGTGCCAGGCCAAGAACATTACTGCCATTCTCGGCGTCGGTTTCGACCCGGGTGTGGTGAACAGCTACGCCAAGCTGGCGCAGCAGCAATACTTCGACCGCATCGACTCGATCGACATTCTCGACGTCAATGCCGGTTCGCATGGCAAGTACTTCGCCACCAACTTCGACCCGGAAATCAACTTCCGCGAGTTCACCGGGCAAGTGTGGAGCTGGCAGAACAGCCAGTGGACCAGCAACACCATGTTCGAAGTCAAGCGCACTGACGACCTGCCGGTGGTAGGTTCGCAGAACCTGTACCTGACCGGTCATGACGAAGTGCACTCGATCTCGAAGAACCTCGACGTGCCAAACGTGCGTTTCTGGATGAGCTTCGGCGAGCACTACATCAATGTGTTCACGGTGCTGAAAAACCTTGGCCTGCTCAGCGAGCAACCCGTCAAAACCGCCGAAGGGCTCGAAGTGGTGCCGCTCAAGGTGGTCAAGGCCGTGCTGCCAGACCCGGCCTCGCTCGCCCCGGGCTACACCGGCAAGACCTGCATCGGTGACCTGGTCAAAGGCACCAAGGATGGCCAGCCGCGGGAAGTCTTCATCTACAACGTGGCCGACCACGAAGAAGCCTACGCCGAAACCGACAGCCAAGGCATTTCCTACACCGCAGGCGTACCGCCGGTGGCCGCTGCCTTGCTGGTGGCCCGTGGGGAGTGGGATGCCAAGCGCATGGTCAACGTCGAAGAGCTACCAGCAGAGCCGTTCCTCAAGGCGCTTGACGTGATGGGCCTGCCAACCCGCGTCAAGGATGAAAAAGGCGACCGTCCATGGGACGCTGAAGCCTGAGCAACACCCAGGGGGCGCCAATAAGGCGCCCCTTTCTTTTGGCCGCCATCAGTGCGCCCCTTCGCACCCGCCTCACCCAGGTCATATTAAGTAAACAACGCTGTGCCATGTTCTGACGGTGTTCTCGCCATGGGGCTGTCAGATGAAAGTGTCGGTGTTCGGTACCGGATACGTTGGCCTTACCCAGGCCGTGTGCCTTGCTCAGGTTGGGCATACGGTAATGTGCATGGATGTGGATACGGACCGGGTTCAAGCCCTCGCCCAAGGCAATTGCCCGCTGTTCGAGCCAGGCCTGCCGGCCATGCTCCAGCACAACCTGGCATGCGGGCGCTTGCAGTTTACTGCCGATGCTGGCCAAGCTACCCACCACGCTGCTGTTCTGTTCATTGCAGTCGGCACCCCTGCCCTGGCCGACGGCAGCGCAGATTTGGCCCAGGTAATCAGCGTTGTCGATAACATCGTCGAGCACGCCGTCGGGCCTAAGGTGATCGTCAACAAATCCACCGTACCGGTCGGGACGGTAGACCTCATCAAAGCGCGCATTGGGCAAGCCGTGAGCGATGCCGGCCGCTTTCAGGTGATAAGCAACCCCGAGTTCCTGAAGGAAGGCTCTGCGGTAGACGACTGCATGCGCCCAGAGCGCATCATCATCGGCGGTGCAGGGCCAAACGCGCTTGCACTGCTGCGCGAGTTGTACCAGCCGTTCAGCCGCAACCGGGAAAAACTGATGGTGATGGACGCACGCAGTGCCGAAATGAGCAAATACGCGGCGAATTGCATGCTGGCCACGAAAATTTCGTTCATGAACGAAATGGCCAGCCTGGCCGAGCACCTGGGTGCCGACATCGAGATGGTGCGGCGCGGCATAGGCTCTGACTCGCGTATCGGCTACGATTTCATCTATGCGGGCTGCGGGTTTGGCGGTTCGTGTTTCCCGAAAGACCTGCAGGCCTTGCGCCACAGTGCAGAGCAGGCAGGCTTGCAACCGCAGATCCTGCAAGCTGTTGAGCAGGTGAATGAACGGCAGAAAGGCCTGCTCTTTGCCAAGATTCAACAACATTATCCGGCAGGTATTGGCGGCAAGGTGTTTGCGGTATGGGGGCTGGCGTTCAAACCCAATACCAATGACATCCGCGAAGCACCTAGCCGCGTGCTGCTGGAGGCACTGTGGGCCGCAGGGGCCCGTGTACAAGCACACGACCCGCAGGCCATGGATGAGATCCAGCGGTTGTACGGCGCTCAGCCCTATCTGACCTTGGCAGCCAGCAAGGAGCATGCGTTAGCAGGCGCTGATGCGTTGGTGATCGTCACCGAGTGGCAGGACTATCGGGTCCTCAACCTTGAAACAGTACCCGGGCAACTGGCCGATCGTGTGGTATTCGATGGTCGCAACCTGTACGAGCCCGAACACATGGCCAGCGCCGGCTTGACGTATTACGGCATTGGGCGTGGAGAACGGGTGTCTGCATTCGGCTCTTGATGAAAAGCGTCCGTTTCTGACCAATTTTGTCGGATTTCTTACAGGCGGCTGTCAGGACGCTTGCAATCCGCCCCGGCCCTAAATACTGTATGAATAGTCAGTATCAAGGGTCAGCGCCATGCAACTCATTGCCAAACTCGGCATTCTTGCCGATGCCGCCAAATACGATGCGTCCTGCGCCAGCAGCGGTGCGCCTAAGCGAAATTCGCGGGGTGGTGACGGCCTTGGCGCAACCAATGGCATGGGCATCTGCCACAGCTACACGCCCGACGGCCGCTGCGTATCGCTGCTGAAAATATTGCTGACCAATTTTTGCCTGTACGACTGCCAATACTGCGTGAACCGCCGCTCCAGCAACGTGCCCCGCGCACGCTTCAGCCCCGAGGAGGTGGTACGCCTTACTCTGGATTTTTACCGGCGCAACTGCATCAGCGGCTTGTTCCTGAGTTCCGGCATCATTCGCTCCGCAGACTACACCATGGAGCAGCTGATACGCGTTGCGCGGCTGCTGCGCGAGGAACACAACTTTCGCGGCTATATCCACCTCAAGACCATCCCCGATGCCGACCCGCTGCTGATTGAAGAAGCCGGCCGCCTGGCGGACCGCCTGAGTGTGAATATCGAACTGCCAACGGACGAAAGCCTCCA
This sequence comes from Pseudomonas sp. S60, assembly GCF_016647865.1. Lineage (NCBI taxonomy): Bacteria > Pseudomonadati > Pseudomonadota > Gammaproteobacteria > Pseudomonadales > Pseudomonadaceae > Pseudomonas > Pseudomonas sp. S60. The sequence goes on from NZ_JACVVH010000017.1 coordinate 69,795, forward strand.
GCGCCTGGCGCCAGAAAAGCATGCGCACACCATTCGCCAGGCCATGGGGGTGATCCACCAGGGGCAGCAGGCGGTGGCGAACGAGCCGAAAGCACCGCGCTTTACGCCCGCCGGTCAAAGCACCCAGGTTATCGTGGGAGCAGACAGTACCGATGACAGCACCTTGCTGCGCAATGCCGAATCGCTGTACCAAGGCTATGGGCTCAAGCGTGTGTACTATTCCGCCTTCAGCCCCATCCCCGACAGCCCGGGCAGCGTACCGCTCGCGGCGCCGCCGTTGTTGCGTGAGCATCGGCTGTACCAGGCTGACTTCCTGTTGCGCGGTTATGGTTACAAGGCTGGGGAGCTGCTGGGCCAGGCCGGGAACCTGGCCCTCGATATCGACCCCAAGCTGGCTTGGGCCCTAGCTAACCGGGAGGTATTCCCGTTGGACGTGAACCGTGCCGAACCCGCCCTGCTGGCACGCATCCCGGGTATTGGCCTGCGCAGCGTGCAACGCTTGGTAGCGCTGCGGCGAGAGCGGCGCATTCGTTACGACGACCTCATTCAGCTGCGCTGTGTGCTGGACAAGGCCAGGCCCTTCATCGTCACCAGCGATTACCGCCCAGCCCAGGCCGAATTGCGCAGCGGGCTGTTGCGCGCCCGCCTTCGTGAGCCGCAGGCACCTGTGCAAATGGGGCTCTGGGGGTGATAGCGCTGGATTGCGACAACCTGTTCAGCACCTGGCGCTCGCAGGCGCGGATGCTGTTGAGCCATGGCGTCGATCCTTCACAGGCCACCTGGTCCCAAGGCCCGGTGGCTGATCTGCTGGCAGAGGCAGTGGCGCTACCTGAAGTTCAAGGGCCGTTCCGCGCATCCATCCCCGCTGCCTTGCTTGGCCAGCTGGAGCAGGCCTCCCGTTATCACGGGGAACAACGCTGGAATTTTCTGTACGAGGTGCTGTGGCGCGTGGCCCACGGCGACCGTACCGCGATGCTGGCGGGTGATCGCCTGGGCAGTGAACTGCACCGGCGTATCAAGCAGGTAAGCCGCGAGGCGCACCATCTGCATGCGTTTCTGCGCTTCGTACCCCTGCCAGAATCATTGGTGGGGCCTTTGCAACTGGACCTGGTGGCCTTCCATGAGCCGGCACACGATATTCTGCAAAGCGCCAGTGGGCATTTTGCAGACCGGCTGGGGCGCTTGCGCTGGTTGATCGCAACACCTCGGGACGGCATTCGGTTCGATGGCCAGGCGTTCGATTATCAAAGGCAGTGCCCTGCGCTATGGCAGCAGTGGGCGCGCAATGCTGAAGACCCAGGCGCCGAACTGTGGCGTACGTATTATCGCCACACGTTCAACCCAGCCAGGCTCAACCCGGATGCCCTGCGCTTGCACATGCCAGGCCGGTTCTGGCGGCATCTGCCGGAGGGCATGCTCATTCCCCAGCTCGAAGGCCTGGCGCGGCAAGGTAAACAGCGGGATGGGCAGGCTCAGGAAGTGGCGGCCCAGGGCGGGAAAACGATCAGCGCCATTAAGCGTGAGGTGTTGGCCGCAAAGCCTCCGACTCAGTGACTGGCACCGGCTTCGCCGGTGTTTGCGGGTAAACCCGCTCCCACAGTGATTGCGCCAGCTTTGAGATCTTGTGGAAGACAGTTGCTACCACAGGTTGCCCCGCTGCTGACTCAACAAATAAAGCCGGCTTGCAGGTAATGCAATGCAGTGCAGCGCGGCCCGCCAGCCTCAACCGAACAACCGCTCCAGGCAGCCAATACGTTTCTTGTACACGCGGCGCGCCTCCAGTGCCTGGTCCATGGTCACAGCCAGAAACCGTGCCTGTTGGTTGGGTTGCATCTGCCCCACCAGGTCCAGGTCAGCACTGATCACCGTGCCGATCATGGCATAGCCCCCGCCAGACACCGCATCGCGGTGCAGAATGATGGGCTCCAGCCCTGCCGGCACCTGGATTGAACCGATGGGGTAACAGCTGTCGACGATATTGGACGGGTCAGACCCTGCGCCGAAGGGCTGCTCCCGCGGCTGGAAGCTCAAAGCGCCGCCCCCTTTGTAGCGGTAGCCAATACGATCAGCCTCAGAGCCTACCGTCCAGGCGTCCGTGAAAAATCGGCGGGCCGCTGACTCGGTCAATCGGTGGTAGTACAGGCCCGGCACCACCCGCAGCACCACCTCGCCCCCCAACGCCTGGCGCAGGGCCATGGGCAGGCTGGCATTGACGCGGCCCTTGCCGCTGGGTGCGCCCACTGCAAGGTCGTCCCCGGCCATCAGCTTGCGCCCCTGAAAACCGCCCAGGCCACCCAACGCGTAAGTGGAGCGGCTGCCCAGCACCTCGGGCACATCGATGCCACCGGCCACTGCCAGGTACGCCCGAGCGCCCGCCGTCGGGAAGCCAAACCGCAGCACCTGCCCCGCACGCACGGCGAACGAAGTATCGGGGCGCTGCTCACGGCCGTCGACCAGCACGGCCATCTGCGCACCACACACTGCCACCAAGGCATCCTGTACAAACTCAAGCTCAGGCCCCACCAGCGCGCATTCGATGCAGGCGGCGCCAGCCGGGTTGCCCACCAGGTGGTTGGCGGTTCGCAGGGCGTACTGGTCAAGCGCGCCCGACGGTGGAATGCCTAGGTGATAGAACCCCTCGCGCCCCAGATCTTGCACAGAGCTGGCCAGGCCGGGTTTGAGAACCTTGATCATGCCAGTGCCTCCTGCAGCGACTTGGGGTACCCCGCAGGGTCTTCCAGAAAGGCATCCAGGGAGAACGCCACCGGGCGGATGCGCAAATCGAAAATCCCTTGCTCCACCTCCGCCACCGCCTGGTCGTAGGCGGCACGGTCCATGGGTTTGAACTGCACGATGTCACCGGGGCGGAAAAACACCATGTGTTCCTTCAAATAGCCAAGCGCTTGCTGAGGGTCATAGATGGGTGCGGGCGTGACGCCAAACATCTGATAACCCCCTGCCCCACGTACCGAATAGATGCAACCGAAGCAGCCACCGTGGCCCAGGGTAAGCCTGGGGGTGTCGGTGCGCGGGCGCAGGTACTTCGGCACCTGTAATTGCCGCTCGCGCTCCACCATCTGGAACATGAACGGCAGGCCCGCCACAAAGCCGACCATGGACACGAACCAGGGCGCGCCGCTGTGGGCCTCTATAAACGCATCTACCCCCTGCAGGCCATTGATCCGGGCAGCGTATTCGAGGTCAGTGCTGTCTGGGTCTTGATGGCGGTCGCGAAAGCGCATCAGGGTTTCGTGGGTCCAGGGGTCGTTGTACAGCACCGGAATTTCGATGATGCGAGTGTGCAGCGAGCGTTCGGCAACCGCCTGGGTCTCGGCGCCCTGTACGGCCTGCAGCAGGGCCTGCGGTGCAATGCGGTCCGGGTCGAAGCGGATCTGGAACGAGGCGTTGGCCAGGCAGATGTCCAGCACACCGTCTAGGTCAAGGCGCTCCACCGCACGGGTGATGGCCATGCCTTTGAAAAAGGCCTCGAGCGACATACTGTCGCTCACTTCGGCGAACAGGTGCTCGTCAGCGCCGAAGCTGTAACGGACGGGGGTTGAAGCGAGCGATTCGGCCATGACTGTTCCTTTTTTGGAGTCTTTGTAGAAAGGCAGGCAAAAGCAACTGTGGCAGGCTCCGGCTTGTATGCGCCGGCTAGCCGTGTTTTCTAGCGTGGCGCACGCACTTCGATGCCCGCGACCCTCAGCGCCTCACGGGTAGCTTCAACCAGGTCCAACGCCCCAGGCGTGTCGCTGTGCAGGCAGATGGAATCGAATGCGATTGCCAGGTCCTGCCCCTCGACAGTGCGCACAACACCCTGCTGGCAGGCCCGCACCACGCGCTCGGCAACGGCTGCAGGTTGCAATGCGCGAACATTGCGCGTGAACACGATCGAGCCGCTCGCATCGTACTCGCGGTCGGCATAGAACTCGCGAATCACAGGCTGGCCGAGCTGTTGAGCGATACGGCAGATTGCCGAGCCCGGCATGCAGTACAGCAGCAGGGCTGGCTCGACCGCCTGCAGGTTCTGCACCAGTAAACGCGCGGCTTCTTCGTCCCGTGCCAAGTGCATGTACAGCGCCCCATGGGGCTTGACGTGCTGCAGGCTTACGCCTTGGGCGCGGGCGATCTCACGCAGTGCCCCTAGTTGGTAGAGGATGTCGTCTACCAGCTCCTGAGCCGTGGCGTTGATATGGCGGCGCCCAAAGCCAACCAGGTCGCGAAACCCCGGGTGCGCCCCAACCGCCACCCCAAGCGCCTTGGCCCGGGCAACAGTGCGGCGCATGGTGCCTGGGTCTCCGGCATGGAAGCCGGTCGCGATATTGGCCGAGCTGATATGCGTCATCAGTTCGTTGTCCACGCCGTCGCCGATAGTCCAGGGCCCGAACCCTTCACCCATGTCGGAATTGAAGTCCACCACCTGCATAAGCCTGCCTCCCGGCACTTGTGACTGCATGCCTGCCACGGTAGATTCCTGCCACCCCCTTGGGAAGATCTATAAACAGAGGGGGTATCTTCGGAAAATCAGATATTCGTGGAGGTGTAGCGTTGTCCCTTACCTTGCGTCAGGTTCGCTACTTTGTGGCCACCGCCGAAATCGGCCAGATCTCTCAGGCTGCCATCCACCTCAATATCTCGCAGTCCGCCATCACCACCGCCATCAAGGAACTGGAGGCGCTACTGGGTGCCCTGCTGTTTCAGCGCTCTGCCCAGGGCATGAGCCTGACCGAGGCCGGGCGGCACTTTCTCAACCGTGCCTACGGGATTCTGCGCAGCGTCGACGATGCACTCAACAGCCCGTTGCCGGATGGGCGCGCCAGCGGCTTGCTGCGCCTGGCGGCCAGCTACACCGTCATTGGCTACTTTTTGCCCCATCACTTGCAGCGCCTGGAGCACTGGCATCCCGACGTCACCCTGGAGCTCTACGAACAGGAGCGCAGCGCCATCGAGCACGGCCTGCTCGATGGCCGCTTCGACATGGCCGTCGTACTCACGGCCAACCTCACCCACCCGCACATCTTCTCTGAAACCCTGTTCAACTCCGAGCGCAGGCTGTGGTTGCCCGGGCAGCACCCCTTGTGCGAACGCTCGGCGGTTAGCCTGGAAGACGTGGCAGGCGAGCCCTTCATTCTGCTGACGGTCGATGAAGCCGAGCACAGTGCCATGCGTTACTGGAAGCAAGCCGGCCAGCGGCCCAACGTAAGGGTGCGGACCAGCTCGGTAGAGGCCGTGCGCAGCATGGTTGCCAATGGCAGCGGCGTGGCGATTTTGTCGGACCTGGTGCACCGCCCCTGGTCACTGGAAGGCAAGCGCATCGAGACGTTGACCATCAGCAACCCGGTGCCACCCATGAGCGTGGGCCTGGCCTGGCACCGCGAGCGCGCCTTCAGCCCGGCCATGCAGGCTGTGCGTAATTACTTCCGCGATGCCTTCCTGGCGCCACAGCAGTTGGCAACGCGGCGCTGAGGGCAAACGCGCATACAGGCCGAACGTTCCGCGTGCGTCGCCGTCATAACCTGAGCCGGTGCCGACACGCAAAGAGGACGCGACATGACCCAACCCGACCCGTCATACGTCAAATGGCTTGAAGAGCGTTCCATGCTCAAGGCTTCCCAGGAACGTGCCAGCCTGTATTCCGGGCAGTCGCGGCTTTGGCAGCAACCCTATGCCGAAGCGCAGCCCCGCCGCGCTACCGAGATCGCCTCGGTGTGGCTGACCGTGTACCCGGACGCGATCATCGCGCCTGAAGGTTGTTCGGTACTGGGCGCACTGGCCCACGAAGCGTTGTGGAAGCGCCTGTCAGAAATCGGCATCCAGGGTGTGCATACCGGCCCCATCAAGCGCTCGGGGGGCATTACCGGCCACGAAGTCACGCCGAGCATCGACGGCAACTTCGACCGCATCAGCTTTGATATCGACCCGCTGTATGGCAGCGAGCAGGAAGTGGTGCAGATGAGCCGCATGGCCGCCGCCCACAATGCGGTGACCATCGACGATCTGATCCCCTCGCACACCGGCAAGGGCGCGGACTTCCGCCTGGCCGAGCTGGGCCAGGCACCCTACCCCGGCCTCTACCATATGGTCGAGGTGCGCGAGGAAGACTGGGATCTGCTGCCGGAAGTACCCGCAGGGCGCGACTCGGTCAACCTGCTGCCAGCGCAATGCGACGAGCTCAAGGCCCGTCACTACATCGTCGGGCAACTGCAGCGGGTGATCTTCTTCGAACCCGGCGTCAAGGAGACCGACTGGAGTGCTACCCCACCCATTACCGGCGTCGACGGCAAGACCCGCCGCTGGGTCTACCTGCATTACTTCAAAGACGGCCAGCCCTCGTTGAACTGGCTGGACCCAACCTTCACCGCCCAGCAGATGATCATCGGCGATGCCTTGCATGCACTGGATTGCCTGGGCGCACGGGGTTTGCGCCTGGATGCCAATGGTTTTCTCGGCGTTGAAACCCGCGCCACCGGCACCGCCTGGTCAGAAAGCCACCCCCTGTCGATCGTCGGCAACCAGCTGATCGGCGGCATGATCCGCAAGGCGGGCGGCTTTAGCTTCCAGGAACTCAACCTGACCCTCGACGACATCGCGCAGATGTCCAGCGGCGGGGCCGACCTGTCCTACGACTTCATCACACGGCCCGCCTACCAGCACGCCCTGCTGACCGGCGACACCGAGTTCCTGCGCCTGATGCTCAAGGAAATGCACAGCTTCGGCATCGACCCGGCCTCGCTGATACACGCCCTGCAGAACCACGACGAACTGACGGTGGAGCTGGTGCATTTCTGGACGCTGCATGCTCACGACATGTACCTGTACAAAGGCCAGACGTTGCCTGGCAGCATCCTGCGCGAACACATACGCGAAGAAATCTACGAACGGCTGTCTGGCGAACATGCGCCCTATAACCTGCGCTTTGTCACCAACGGCATTTCCTGCACCACCGCCAGCCTGATCACGGCAGCTCTGGGCATTCGCGACCTTGAAGACCTGAGTGCCGATCAGCTGGAGTGGGTGCAGAAAGTGCACCTGCTGCTGGTGATGTACAACGCCATGCAGCCAGGCGTGGTGGCGATTTCCGGCTGGGACCTGGTGGGTGCCCTGCCACTGCCGGCAGAAGCTGTTGCTGAACGCATGACCGATGGGGACACGCGCTGGATCCACAGGGGCGCCTACGACCTGGCGGGGCTTGACCCGGAGGCCCAGGCTTCGGTGCGGGGCATGCCGCGTGCCCGTGCCCTGTATGGCAGCCTGGATGAGCAGCTTGCACGCGACGACTCCTTTGCCAGCAAGGTCAAGAAACTGCTGGCGGTGCGCCAGGCCTATGGCATCGCCACCAGCCGCCAAGTGCTGGTACCCGACGTCACCACGCCCGGGCTGTTGGTCATGGTGCACGAGCTGCCCGCCGGCCGGGGTATCCAGATAAGCGCCTTGAACTTCAGTCAGCAGGTAATCGCCGAAGAACTTCAGCTGGCCGGTTTCACACCGGGGCCCGTGGTGGACATGATCAATGAGACCGTCGAGGGCGACCTCACCGAAGACGGCCGCCTGATGGTGAACCTGGACCCGTACGAGGCGCTGTGCCTGCGTATCGTCAACAGCACCGGGCACGTCTGAACCCCGGGCAACTTGCTTTTGCGACGCTACAGGCATAGCGTGCGGGGGTTCCCATCCGTGCCCAGGAGCCCCCATGTACACCGGCATCGTCCAGGCCGTGCGCCCTTTGCTTGATGTGACCCGTCACCCAGGCCACAACCAGTTCACCATCGACCTCACCCCTGCGCTGCTGGACGACCTCAAGGTCGGCGCCAGCGTAAGCGTCGAGGGCACCTGCCTTTCCGTCACCGAAATCGACGGCACCCAGGTTCGCTTCGATGCCATGACCGCCACCCTCGAACGCACCAACCTGCGCACCTTCGTTTCAGGGCAACAGGTCAATATCGAGCGTTCGGCGAAAATGAACGCGGAGGTCGGCGGCCACTTGATGGCGGGTCATATCGCCACCACTGCCGAAGTGGTCGAGCTCTGTATTGCCGAGAGCGGTGCCTTCGTGCGCTTCCGCATGCCGGCCGAGTGGGGGAAATACGTGTTCGCCCGGGGCTTCATCGGCGTGAATGGTTGCAGCCTGACGGTGGCCGATATCGACGACAACGTAGTCACGATCAATCTGATCCCGGAGACGCTGCGGCAAACCACGTTCGCCCGCTACACGCCCGGCGACCTGCTGAACATCGAGGTGGATCACCACACCATGGTGCTGGTGGATGTGGTTGAACGCACCATCAAAAGCACCCTCGCCCGCGAAAACCTGCTGCCCTGAGGCCTGCCCATGCTGCCTTACGCTCCAACCGCACGCAGCGCCAGGCGGCTGCACTTGCAAGTCTTGCGTGGCCGCGTAGGCCTTGGCCTGGTGGCTGGCCTTTCGGTGCTGGCGGGCATGACCGATGCTATCGGCCTGCTGGCGTTGGGCGACTTCGTGTCGTTCATGAGCGGTAACACGACCCGCCTTGCCGTCGCCATCAGCGAGGCAGACGCGGGCATGGTACTGCGCCTAAGTGGCGCGGTGCTTGGGTTCGTGGCCGGGAACGCCGTTGGCGTGATGCTAGCGCGCGGATGCCGGCGCCGTGCCTGGCCGGTATTGGTGGTGGTCGCCGGGTTACTGGCGTTCGCCGCAGGCTGGCCGTGGCCGGCTACATTCCCTGCTCTGCTCGCGGCCACCGTGGCCATGGGCATGATCAACGCGGTCGTGGAGCAGGTGAACGGGCTGCCCATCGGCCTGACGTATGTGACCGGGGCGCTGTCACGCTTTGGCCGTGGCCTGGGGCGCTGGCTGCTTGGGGAGCGTCGCAACGGCTGGCGGGTGCAACTGGTGCCGTGGGCGGGGATGTTGCTGGGCGCGGCATTGGGGGCATGGCTGCAGAAACACCTGGGCCTGCAGGCCCTGGCAGGCAGTTGTGCCTTGACCTGCCTGCTGGCCCTGGTGTCGCTGTTCATACCGCGTTCATGGCAGCGGGGCTATATGCCCCACTGATCAATCGATGCGCGGATGCTGCTGCACCAGCAGCTTGCGCTTGGCTTCCAGCTCGGCGATCTGGGTGTCGATGTCCTCGATCTTCTGCTCGATATTGTCGTGGTGCTCCTGCAGCAACTCACGGGCTTCACCAATATCCGATGCCGCGGGGGCGGCGCCACGCAGAGGCTTGTTGGCGGTTTCCTTCATGGTGATGCCGGTTACCAAGCCGATCACCGCGATGACCATCAGGTAGTAAGCCGGCATGTACAGGTTACCGGTGCTTTCCACCAGCCAGGCTGCGAGGGTGGGCGTCACGCCCGCAATCAGCACCGAAATGTTGAAGGCGCTTGCCAGGGCGCTGTAGCGGATGTGCGTGGGGAACATCGCCGGCAATGTCGATGCCATTACGCCGATGAAGAAGTTCAGCAATACCGCGATCAACAGCAGGCCTGCGAAGATCAGGCCAAGCACACCACTGGTAATCAGCATGAAGGCCGGGATGGCCAATACGAACAGGCCGATGCTACCCACGATGATGAAGGGACGGCGGCCAACCTTGTCGCTGAGCAGCCCGATGATCGGCTGCACGAACAGCATGCCCACCATGATCGCGATGATGATCAGCACACCGTGGTCTTCGCTGTAATGCAGGTTGTGTGACAGGTAGCTGGGCATGTAGGTGAGCAGCATGTAGTAGGTCACGTTGGTCGCAATCACTACCCCGATGCAGGTAATCAGGCTACGCCAGTGCTTGGTTGCCACCTCCTTGAACGACACCTTCGGCCCCGAGGCCAGGCCTTCACGGTCACCTTGCTCCAGTTTTTCCACGTGTTGCTGGAACGCCGGGGTCTCTTCCAGCGCATGGCGCAGATAGAGGCCGATAATGCCCAGCGGCAGTGCCAGGAAGAACGGCAGGCGCCAGCCCCACTCAAGGAACTTCTCTTCTCCCAGTACTGCGGAGATCATCACGACCACACCGGCACCCAGTACAAAGCCGGCGATGGAACCGAAGTCCAGCCAGCTGCCGAGGAAGCCGCGCTTGCGGTCGGGTGCGTACTCGGCAACGAAGATGGACGCGCCGGTGTACTCACCGCCTACCGAGAAGCCTTGGGCCATCTTGGCCAGCAGCAACAGTATCGGCGCCCATATGCCAATACTGGCGTACGACGGTATAAGGCCGATGGCAAAGGTGCTGAGCGACATGATGACGATGGTCGCTGCCAGCACTTTCTGCCTGCCAAGCCGGTCCCCCAGCGCGCCGAAGAACAGCCCGCCCAGCGGGCGGATCAGGAACGGCACCGAGAAGGTGGCCAGTGCTGCGATCATCTGCACGCTGGGGTCGGCGTTGGGGAAAAACACCTTGCCCAGTGCATAGGCGACAAAGCCATAGACCCCGAAATCGAACCACTCCATCGCGTTGCCGAGTGCTGCGGCCGTAATGGCCTTGCGCATCTTGGCGTCGTCGACGATGGTGATGTCCTTGAGGCCGATTGGCTGGACTTTTTTCTTGCGAGACTTCATTTGTGTATCCCTGACGGTGACTGCTCTATGCCATCAGATACAAAGGGACACTAAATAATTCAGCGCTTAGTGATTTTTTGTGCAGGGGTTGCGGCGCTGGTCTCCCACGCGCCGCACCCGTCAAGAACAACACCTCCCAGCCAAACCGCATAGCCGACGCTTGGGTCAAATACCTTGCAACGCCAAATCCATCGCAAAATACGTAAGGATCACATCCGCACCCGCGCGTTTGATGGCGCCGATGCTCTCGCGCACCACCCGGCCTTCATCGATCGCCCCAGCCAGGCCACCGAACTTGATCATGGCGTACTCCCCGCTCACCTGATAGGCGGCCAACGGCAAGCGTGACGCCGCACGGATGTCGGCGATAACGTCAAGGTAGGCACCGGCTGGCTTGACCATCAGCACATCCGCCCCTTCCTGCTCGTCCAGCAGCGATTCGCGCACCGCCTCACGGCGGTTCATGGGGTTCATCTGGTAGCTCTTGCGGTCGCCCTTCAGCGCCGTGCCGCCTGCCTCGCGGAACGGCCCGTACAGCGAAGAGGCGAACTTGGTGGAGTAGGCCATGATCCCCGTGTCATGGAACCCGGCCCCGTCCAGGGCGCTGCGGATCGCCTGGACCTGCCCGTCCATTGCAGCGGAAGGTGCAATGAAGTCGGCGCCCGCCGCGGCAGCGATGACGGCCTGCCTGCCCAGGTTTGCAATGGTGGCATCGTTGTCCACGCCATGGTCGTGCAGCACACCACAGTGGCCATGGCTGGTGTATTCGCAGAAGCAGGTGTCGGACATCACTACCATTTCCGGCACGGTGTCCTTGCAGATGCGCGACATACGGGCCACCAGGCCGTTCTCGTTCCAGGTGTCGCTGCCAACCTCGTCCAGGTGGTGGGACACGCCAAAGGTCATCACCGAGCGGATGCCGGCGCGGGCATAACGCTCGATTTCCTGGGCCAGCCGTTTTTCAGGGATACGGTTAACCCCTGGCATCGTGCTGATCGGCACGAAGTCATCGATACCTTCTTCAACGAAGATCGGCAGGATCAGGTCTTCGAGACGAAACTCGGTTTCCTGGAATACAGTGCGCAGCGACTCGCTCTGACGCAGACGACGGGGGCGAACGGACGGAAAACGGTTGGGCATGACAGCTCCAGGGAATTTGAACGGCGTATACCTTATGCCTGCGGCGGCGCAGTGAAAAGGCCAAATGACGAGTTATTGCCCTGCGTCAAAGGCAATGATCGCAGGGCGCAGTTTCAACGCATCCAGGGTGGGGTTGGCTCTTCGGTCTTGGGCGCGCCCTGCTCGGCCTCGGCACGCGCCTCGCGGCGGCGTGCGTCGTCCAGCCGCGCGGCGTCGATCTCGCGCATCACACCTGCAACGTCTGCCGCCTGTTCCTCGTCTTCGAATACCCCGGTCAGCAGGCTGTCCGGGCGCAATTCGCCGGCTTCGAACAAGGCCCACATTTCCTGCGCATAGCGGGTGGCCTTGAGTTCCGGGGCAAAACGGCCGAAGTAATGGGCCATGTTGGTGACGTCCCGCTCCAGCATGCTGAACGCGTGGTTATTGGCCGCCGCATCTACCGCCTGGGGCAGGTCAATGATCACCGGGCCGTCGGGGCCCAGCAGCACATTGAATTCCGACAGGTCACCGTGCACCAGGCCTGCGCAAAGCATCAGCACGATCTGACGGATGACGAACCCATGGTAGTCGCGCGCCTGGTCAGCTTCGAGGTGCACATCGTTCAGGCGCGGAGCCGCATCGCCATCGGCATCGGTCACCAGCTCCATTAACAGGACGCCGTCCTGGAAGTCGTAGGGTTTAGGCACCCTTACCCCGGCGCCCGCCAGGCGGAACAACGCGGCCACTTCAGCGTTCTGCCAGGCATCCTCCGCCTCCTTGCGCCCGTACTTGCTGCCCTTGGCCATCGCCCGGGCCTGACGGCTGTTACGCACCTTGCGGCCTTCCTGGTACTCGGCGGCCTGGCGGAAGCTGCGCTTGTTGGCTTCTTTATAAACCTTGGCACAGCGCACCTGGGTGCCACAGCGCACCACGTACACGGCCGCTTCCTTGCCACTCATCAACGGCCTGAGTACCTCGTCGACCAGGCCATCTTCGATCAGGGGTTCGATTCTTTTAGGGGTCTTCATCAGGCTGTGTTCGGGTCCTGGCTGTATTGCCGTACATCCTCTCACAGCCAGATTCCAGATGCTTGCCTGTGTTCACGAGAGGCAGCGTGCACCTGAGCGTGCCAATGGCGCTAGATGAATTATTCTTAAATCGCCGGCCAGCTATTATTTGGCACAATCATGTCTCTATCTGGATGCCCGGGAACCCGCATGCCTCGCGTACTCACCATCGAAGACGACGCCGTCACCGGCCAGGAAATCGTCGCAGAACTCAACAGCCACGGCCTGGAGGTGGATTGGGCCGACAATGGCCGTGAAGGGCTGGCCAAGGCCATTGCCGGCGGCTATGACCTGATCACCCTGGACCGCATGTTGCCAGAAGTAGACGGCCTGACCATCGTCACCACCTTGCGCAACCTCAAGATCACGACGCCCATTCTGATGATCAGCGCCCTGTCCGATGTGGACGAACGGGTGCGCGGGCTGCGCGCAGGTGGGGACGACTACCTGACCAAGCCGTTCGCCTCCGACGAAATGGCAGCACGGGTCGAGGTGCTGCTGCGCCGCAACAGCGTGCCCCTGACCGAGACCCGCCTGCAGGTCGCCGACCTGCAGCTTGACCTGATCAGCCATGAAGCCCGCCGTGGCGAGCAGGCGCTCAACCTGTTGCCAACCGAGTACAAGCTGCTGGAATACCTGATGCGCCACAGCGGCCAGGTGATTACCCGCATGATGATCTTCGAAGAGGTATGGGGCTATCACTTCGACCCCGGCACCAACCTGATCGACGTGCACATCGGCCGCTTGCGCAAGAAAATCGACATGCCAGGCCAATCGCCACTGATCCGGACCGTACGGGGCTCCGGCTATGCCATTGCTGAACCCGTCTAAAGGCTGGAGCTCGTCCACCAGCCGCCTGCTGGCGCTGTACAGCTTCCTGTTCGTGGCCTGGAGCAGCATCCTCATGGGGGTGCTGTATTTCGAGGTGTCCAGCTACCTGAACAAGCTCACCCGCCACTCGATGCTGCAGCGTCAGCACCTGTTCGCCCACATGAGCGGCAAGCAGCTCGACGACGCCCTGATCGCCAGCCAGGCCTTCGAAGAGCGCAGTTTCGATGCCTACGGCCTGTTCGACACCCAGCTCAACCCACTGGGCGGCACCCTTCGCAACCTGCCGCCGGAGCTTGGGCTTGACGGCAGAATCCACGAACTCAAGCGCTGCCTGGATGCCGATGACCCGCGCATGCCCCGCGACAGCTGCGATGCCGTAGCCATCAAGGTGCAGGATGGCCGCTGGCTGGTGCTGGTGCGCGACAACGGCTCGTTGTTCGTGGTCACCCGCATCATCCTTCACGCGTTGCTGTGGGGCATATCGTTAACGCTGATACCAGGTTTTGCTGGCTGGTACCTGCTCAGGCGCCGGCCACTCAAGCGCATCCGCGCCATTCAGGGACAGGCCGAACTGATCGTGGCCGGCGACCTTACCCATCGCCTGCCCCTGTCGGCCAGGCGCGATGAGCTGGACATGCTGGCGGCCATCGTCAATGCCATGCTCGACCGCATCGAACGACTGATGCATGAGGTGAAAGGCGTGTGCGACAACATCGCCCATGACCTGCGCACACCCCTCACCCGCCTGCGCGCCCAGCTGTACCGCATCCGCCAGCAGAGCAGCCACGACCCGGCGCAAGCCGAGGCCCTGGACCAGGCCATTGGCGAAACCGATACCCTGATGGCGCGCTTTCGGGGGCTGCTGCGCATCAGTGAGCTGGAGGACCGCCAACGCCGTGCCGGCTTCGTCGAACTCGCACCCCACGACCTGCTGGTGGAGTTGCACGACTTTTACCTGCCGCTTGCCGAAGACGGGGGCATTAGCCTGGAGCTGCAGCAGCCGGCGCGATTGCCGGCGCTGCACGGGGACCGCGAGCTATTGTTCGAGGCGCTGGCCAACCTGGTGGGCAATGCCATCAAGTTCACCCCCGAAGGCGGCCACGTACGCCTCTATGCCAGGCACGACGACGAGGGTGTTCACCTGGGCGTTGAGGACAGCGGGCCGGGCATCCCGGAAGAGGAGCGCGCCGCTGTGCTGAAGCGCTTCTACCGCAGCGATGAAGGCCATCGCCACGCAGGCTTCGGGCTGGGGTTGTCGATCGTTGCGGCAATCGTCGACTTGCATGGCTTTGGGCTGGAAATCGGCGAAAGCGAGTTGGGCGGTGCCAAGCTGGTGCTGCACTGCCCGCTACCCGGGGTAACCCAGTAAACGGAAGGCCGCCACACGGCGGCCCCCACGCCCCTGTCAGTCAGCCAGGCGCCAGGTGGTGGTGCCCTTGCTGTCTTCCAGCACCACACCCATGGCCGTCAGCTGGTCGCGAATGCGGTCCGACTCTGCCCAGTTCTTGTCCGTACGCGCCTGCAGCCGGGCCTGGATAAGGGCTTCGACCTCAGTTGCATCCACTTTGCCTTCGGCGCCGGCGCGCAGGAAGTCATCGGCCTCCAGCTGCAACACCCCCAGCACATCACCCAGTTCACGCAGGCGCCCGGCCAGGCCAGCGGCTGCTTGTGGGTCGCTTTCGCGCAGGCGGTTGATCTCGCGCACCAGGTCGAACAGCACAGCGCAAGCTTCTGGCGTACCGAAGTCGTCGTTCATGGCCACGCTGAAACGCTCGACGTACGCCTCACCGCCACTGGCTGCCACACGCGGCAAACCGCGCAGGGCGTGGTAGAACCGCTCGAGCGCACCCTTGGCATCACGCAGGCTGTCTTCGGAGTAATTGATCGCACTGCGGTAGTGGCTGGCCACCAACAGATACCGCACCACCTCCGGGTGATACTTCTCCAGCACATCGCGGATGGTGAAGAAGTTGTTCAACGACTTGGACATCTTTTCGCCGTTGATGCGGATCATGCCGCAGTGCATCCAGGCGTTGGCGTACTGCTTGCCGGTGGCCGCCTCGCTCTGGGCGATCTCGTTCTCGTGGTGCGGGAACTCCAGGTCGCTGCCGCCGCCGTGAATGTCAAAGCTGTCGCCCAGGCAGCAGGTGGACATCACCGAGCACTCGATGTGCCAACCGGGCCGCCCCGGGCCCCAAGGCGATGCCCAGCTCGGCTCGCCGGGTTTCACGCCTTTCCACAGCACGAAGTCCAACGGGTCCTGCTTGGCTTCATCCACCTCGATGCGGGCACCAATGCGCAGGTCTTCGATTTTCTTGCGCGACAGCTTGCCGTAACCGACGAACTTGCCCACACGGTAATAGACGTCGCCGTTGCCAGGCGCGTAGGCGTAGCCTTTGTCGATCAGGGTTTGGATCATGGCGTGCATACCGGCTATGTGGTCGGTCGCACGGGGCTCCTGGTCGGGCGGCAGGATGTTCAGACGGCGCTCGTCTTCGTGCATGGCGTCGATCATGCGCGCCGTGAGGGCATCGAAGGTTTCGCCGTTCTCGTTGGCACGGTTGATGATTTTGTCATCGATGTCGGTGATGTTGCGCACGTAGGTCAGGTCGTAGCCGCTTTTGCGCAGCCAACGGGTAACCAGGTCGAAAGCCACCATGCTGCGACCATGGCCCAGGTGGCAATAGTCGTAGACGGTCATGCCGCACACGTACATGCGCACCTTGTTGCCATTGAGCGGCTTGAAGGTTTCTTTCGCTTTGCTCAGGGTGTTGTAGATGGTAAGCACGGCGGTTCCTCAGCTGCCCCAGGAGTCACGCAGGGTGACAGTGCGGTTGAACACCGGGCGGCCCGGCTGGCTGTCCTTCAGGTCTGCGCAGAAATACCCCTCGCGCTCGAACTGGAAACGGTCCTCCGGCTGGGCCTGGGCCAGGGAGGGCTCAGCACGGCAACCGCTCAGCACGTGCAGCGACTCAGGGTTGATATTGTCGAGGAAGGTACCGCCCTCTTCGGTTTTTTCCGGGTTGGACGAGCGGAACAGGCGGTCGTACAGGCGCACTTCGCACTCCACGCTGCCTTCGGCCGGTACCCAGTGGATCACGCCTTTGACCTTGCGGCCCTCGGGGTTCTTGCCCAGGGTGTCCGGGTCGTACGAGCAGCGCAGCTCGACGATGTTGCCCTCTGCGTCCTTCACGGCTTCGTCGGCACGGATCACGTAGCTGCCGCGCAGGCGCACCTCGCCATTGGGCTCCAGGCGCTTGTAGCCCTTGGGCGGTTCTTCCATGAAGTCGTCGCGGTCGATGTACAGTTCACGGGCAAACGGCAATACCCGCACGCCCATGTCTTCTTTCGGATGACGCGGCAGCTCCAGCTGTTCGACCTGCCCCTCGGGGTAGTTGGTGATGACCACTTTCAGCGGGCGCAGCACGCACATGGCGCGTGGGGCGGTACGGTCCAGGTCGTCACGGATGCTGAACTCGAGCATGGACATGTCCACCACGCCGTCGGAGCGGTTGGTGCCGATCATCTCGCAGAAATTGCGGATGGACGCCGGGGTATAGCCACGGCGGCGGAAGCCCGACAGCGTGGACATGCGCGGGTCGTCCCAGCCATGGACGTGCTGCTCGTCAACCAGTTGCTTGAGCTTGCGCTTGGAGGTGATGGTGTAGTTCAGGTTCAGGCGGCTGAACTCGTACTGACGCGGGTGCGCCGGCACCGGCAGGTGCTCGAGGAACCATTCGTACAGCGGCCGATGGCCTTCGAACTCCAGGGTGCAGATGGAGTGCGTGATGCCTTCGATGGCGTCCGACTGGCCGTGGGTGAAGTCGTAGTTGGGGTAGATGCACCAGGTGTCGCCCGTCTGGTGATGATGGGCGTGGCGGATACGGTACAGGATGGGGTCGCGCAGGTTCATGTTGGGCGACGCCATGTCGATCTTGGCCCGCAGCACGCGCTCACCGTCCTTGAACTCGCCGGCCTTCATGCGTGCGAACAGGTCCAGGTTCTCGTCCACGCTGCGCTCGCGGAACGGGCTGTTCTTGCCCGGTTCCTTGAGGTTGCCGCGGTATTCCTTGGCCTGCTCCGGGGTGAGGTCGCAGACATAGGCGTTGCCGGACTTGATCAGCGCAACGGCCCAGTCGTGCAACTGGTCGAAGTAGCTGGAGGCGTAGCGCACCTCCCCCGCCCAGTCGAAGCCCAGCCACTTCACATCGCGCTGGATGGCGTCGATGTACTCCTGGTCTTCCTTGGCCGGGTTGGTGTCGTCGAAGCGCAGGTGGCAGACGCCGCCGAACTCCTTGGCCAGGCCGAAGTTCACACAGATCGACTTGGCGTGGCCGATGTGCAGGTAGCCGTTGGGCTCTGGCGGGAAGCGGGTGACGATCTGGGTGTGCTTGCCCGAGTCCAGGTCGGCCTGGATGATCGGCCGCAGGAAGTTCGCAGGGACAGCGGGGGCGCCTTTGGCAGCGGCGTTGGGCGCGTTGTCGGCAGTGGGCTTGCTCATAGGATCCTTGAATGCACGTAGCCGGCCTGGGTAGGCCGATTGAATCAAAGGGCCTATCATAGCCGAAGCAGTCAAGCTGCTGACAGTCGGGCCCGGGCAAACTCGCGTGATTTATCACCGCTTTTTTGCCGCGGCCGGGCAAAATGGCCGGTGCGCGCCATGTGTCGTAACCGCCCGAACCAGCGTCAGGTGGTAACGTGCGCCCTGCGCACCCCAATTTTCGATTGCCTTGAAAAAGCGAGTTTCAGCATGTCCAAAGTCAAACTGACCACCAACCACGGCGTAATCGTCCTGCAACTGGACGCTGAAAAAGCGCCAGCGACCACTGAAAACTTCGTTCAGTACGTCAAGGACGGCCACTATGATGGCACCGTGTTCCACCGCGTGATCAAAGGCTTCATGATCCAGGGCGGCGGCTTCGAAGCGGGCATGAACCAGAAAAAAACCCGCGCCACCATCCAGAACGAAGCCGACAACGGCCTGAAGAACAAGAAGTACAGCATTGCCATGGCCCGTACCATGGAGCCGCACTCCGCCTCCGCGCAGTTCTTCATCAACGCCTCCGATAACGACTTCCTCAACCACAGTGGCAAGAACGTGCAGGGCTGGGGCTACGCCGTGTTCGGCGAAGTCACTGAAGGCCGCGAAGTCGTGGATGCCATCGAGAAAGTCGCCACCGGCTCCAACGCCGGCCATCAGGATGTGCCCAAAGACGACGTGATCATCGAGAAAGCCGAGATCATTGAGTGATTCTGCTGATCTCCGATCTGCACCTGCAAGAAGAACGCCCGGACATCACCCGGGCGTTTCTTGATCTGCTCGATGGCCGGGCGCGCCACGCCAAGGCGTTGTACATCCTGGGCGACTTCTTCGAAGCCTGGATCGGCGATGACGCCATGACCCCGTTCCAACGGCAGATCTGCCAGGCCCTGCGGCAGCTAAGCGACAGCGGCACCGCCGTCTACCTGATGCATGGCAACCGGGACTTCCTCATAGGCCAGGCATTCTGCGACGCTGCCGGGTGTACGCTGCTCAGCGACCCGAGCGTGATCGAGCTGGGGGGTGAGCGGGTATTGCTGATGCATGGCGACACCCTGTGCACCCGCGACCTGGGCTACATGAAGATGCGCCGCTTGCTGCGCAACCGCCTCAGCCTGTGGGTTCTGACCCACCTGCCACTGTCGATGCGCCAACGCCTGGCGCGCAAATTGCGCAGTGAAAGCCGCGCACAGACGCAGATGAAGGCGACCGACATCGTCGATGTCACGCCCGAGGAAGTGCTCAGGGTGATGGCTGCACAGGGTGTGCTCACCCTGGTGCATGGCCACACCCACCGCCCGGCGATCCACAAGCTGGTGGTCGACGGCCAGCCGGCGCGGCGTATCGTGCTGGGTGACTGGGACCGCCGGGGCTGGGCCTTGCAGGTGGACGAGCAAGGCTTCCAGCTCGCGCCGTTCGAATTTACCTGACAGCAGCGCGCTCGCTGATCACCACCTCTGTGTATGCGGGGTCGGCCTTGATCTGCGCCTCGGTAAACGGAATCGCCGCCAGTTGCTTGGCAGAGAAGGCCTTGGTCTGATCGCTGGCGTGGGGGGATGCCGCTTCGCTGGATTGCGAAAACGCCAACAGCCCCCGCGCCTCAGGCCCCTTGTCGGTGAAGCTGACCAGTTGCAGGTAGCTGGTGCCACTGACCACCAAGCGCTTGCCCGCCCCGTGGGGTACGCTGTACATCGCGTTGTAGATGCCCAAGGCCTGTGGGCCGCCCGGCACCGGCGTGCCATCGAGGGCCTGCTGCACCTGCCCCCACTTCGCCTGCCCTGGGGTACCGCTTTCGCTCAATTGCGCCAGTGACGCCAGTGCAGCTTCGTGCACCCGCTTGCTCACCGCTGCCTGCTCCACCGCCAATCCGCGCGGCGTGTGTTGTGGGTCTTTGGCGTCGAAGGCCACTCGCCAGACCTCCGGGTGCTCCGCCAGGCTGTCGAGCAGGTTTTCGAAGTGCACCAGGCCCATGCCACTGTCCAGGTCGGCCTTGCCATTCCAAGCCGCCAGGCTTTCACAAACCGATTGCACGTCGGCGCTCGCTGCCTTGCACCACTGCAGCAGGTCAGGCAGCATCAGCCGAGCGAGGTACACCTCGTCATCCAGCACCATGTGCTGCAGGTCGTCCACACCCAGCCGCCCCTTGCCCTGCAAGCGCTGCAACGCATAGCGCCCACGCATGCTCAGCGGCTGGTCATTGCGGCTGACCAACGGCGAATAGCCTGTCAGTGGCTGCGCCGGGTTGGTCATCCAGGCTGGGTCGTTGGAGTTTTGTACGTAGTCATCGCGCTCCAGGCTCGGCAGTAGCCGCGCCGGAAAGATGCCTGCCTGAGCCGCCTGCGGGTCGACCTTCCACTGGCAAGCGCTGCGCGAGCCGTCCAGGATAACCAGGGGCCCTTGCTGCCGGGTATCGCCGCAGGTCGCCAGCATGGCTTGGTCGACATAGGGCACAACCGACTTGTTCAGGTACAGCGTGCTACCGGCAGCGTCCACCGCCAAGGTGTTGACCCATGGTATGCCCTGCAGCTGATCCACCGAGCGTTTCAGCCCTTTCAGGCTGTCGGCGCGGTTGATCTGGTACCACTGCTGCAACACCCGGGTGTTGTCGGCGTTGGCGTCACGCAGGCTGTACGCCATGTGCGAGTCCCAATCGAGGCGCCCCGGCCATTGCACGACGGGCCCGAACTGTGAGCTGTAGACCACGTGTTGCACTTCGCCCAGGCTGCCATCCTTGGCTTTGACGGTGACAGAGACGGCGTGTTTGGCGAGCGGTATCGACTTGCCATCGAGCAGGTAGTGGGTCGGGTCCTTGGGGTCCAGCTGCAGGCGATAGAGGGTGAAGTGCCTGGACGTGTCAACCGTGTGGGTCCAGGCCAGGTGATGATTGAAACCGATGTTGATCACTGGCAGCCCTGGCAGCGCAGCGCCCATCACGTCGAGTTTGCCGGGGATAGTCAGCTGCATTTGGTAAAAACGCATGCCACCCATCCAGGGGAAATGCGGGTTGGCCAGCAGCAGCCCGCGCCCATTGGCCGAGCGCTGCGCCCCCACCGCCACGGCGTTGCTCCCGCGTTCGCTGGCAAAGCGTGCCTGCTGGGCCAGTGCCTGGGCGTAATCGGTAGCCGCCTGCGCCTGCTGCCGGGCCTGGCCTGGTGGCTGCGCGCCCGCCAGGGCCTCGACGAATTGCCCTGCACCGCCTTCGGCCAGCAGGCGCCGAGTGAGTTTGACCAAGTCTTGGCTGGTGATGGGGCGCAGCCAAGTGCCGTCGCCGCACTCGGCCGGCAGGCCCTGGCTGCGGCGCTCCGCCAGCGCCCTGTTGTAGCCGCTGGCATACCCGGCAAGCAGCGCCTGAACCGCCGCAGGCTGGGCCTGAAGAAACGCATCAACCGCCTCCGGGCGATTCAGCCAGCTGAAGAACACGTCGCTGGCAAGGTTCTCCCGTTGCTCCAGGGTCTTGCCGTCAGCACCGAAATGGCGGGACCGCTCGCCGCTCACCGTCAGCACCTCGTTGCCCAGCAAGCACAGGTTGTCCTGGGCGTAGGCATACCCCACGCCGTACCCCAACCCGCGCTCATCCTGGGCAACGATATGGGGCACGCCGTAACTGGTGCGACGGATCTGCGCACTGGCATCGGCCACCACGGCCTGCGCCTGCGCGCCAACGCTCACCGCGAGCAGCGCGCAGGCCAGGCCTGCGAAATGGATGGGGCGGGTAAGTGAAAGCACGGGCACTCCTCGGGTTCGGGGTCATCCCGTTCAGACGAGCGGATGTGCCGGATTTTTAGCCAAATCGACCCGCAGGCAATTGTGAAACAAAATTAAGCATTTTTTTAACCGGTTTGGTTGCAGATTTTTATGGCTCATTCGTCCTAATAAGTGAGGCACCCAACTTTCGGGTTCGTCCACGAAAAGGAGCATTCACATGTACAACCCGCAAACCCCGGTTCACGCGGGGAGCCCTCCAGGTAAAGCGCCCAAGGGACAGGACGCGTTTGCCGACGAACGTGTAGGCAATGAGCAGATTCGCGAGCTGTTGCGTAGCTTTGGCCTGCGCACCAGCCTGATCCGGCTGAAGGTGATCGATGCGCTGCATGCCGCCGACCGCAACGGCCGTAGCATAGGCGTGCGCGGGGTCCATGCGCAGCTTGAGCAACTGGACATACCGCTGTCGTTTCTCAGCGTGCGCGAAGTGCTGAAACGGCTGTGCTCAGAAGGCGTTATCGAACTGGGCAGCGACAAATGCTATAGCCTCAACCCCCAGGCGCGGGCAATGCTGGAACAAACGGCATCACGCTGAGGGCGTGGCCGGCCCCGCAGGCCGGCCGGCACGGGTCAGCGCCTGACCTTGCGCCGCAGAATCCCGTTGATTACCACGACCACGACAGCAATGGCGATGGCCAGCAGCTGGAAGGTCTGTTCGCTGATGGTGCCCGCCTTCTGCAAATGGGAGAGCCCAAGCATCAGGCAAAGCACCACCAGAATGATCAGAAGGGAGTATTTGAGGCGCTGCACGTGTGTCATCAGAGGTTCCTTGCAACATCATGGGCAAATGGCTCGCTGCGAGCCGCGGCAATGATACAACGCACACCGGGCCTGGCGCTGTATTTCCTGCTGGTTTGGCCGGCAACGGGCTGAAAGCATGGGGTTTCACAGCACATGCGGAGCCTCTATGTACAAGCCCCTGTTGTTAGCATCGTTGTACCTGACCTCACCCTCCCTCCATGCCCTCGATACCCAACAGCTCCCGGCCGAACAATTGCTTGAGTTGGGGAGCAGGCTGAGCGCGCAGGCGGGCAGCAGCCAATGGCAGCAACTGTGGCGACGGGTGCGTCAAGCTGGCTACCTGCACCCCGGCGGGCCTTCGCTGCGCTTTACCCTACCGGCTGCGCAACTGCCGGCGTTGGCCCGCCAGACCTTGGCCGATGCCGACCAGGCAAGCCCGCTACACGCCACGCAGGTGGTGTACCGGCGCAGCTTTGCAGACCAGGTGATTGGCCAGCGCGATGGCCAGCCACTGCATGCACTGTGCCTGCTGGTGGATTGGCGCACCCTGCCGGACCGCATGCGGGACGCCCCTGACGCCTACCTCAAAAGTGCGGGGCTGATCAGTAGCTACCCCTGCGATTGAGGGTAGTGGTACCCACCGCGCAGCAGCCAGCACGCGGCCAACGCAAACAGCCCGCTGCGGCGGTACCGGGCGTTTATTTCCTACATCGGCAGATATCACTGCCTGCAAAAGCTAATCATCGAAGCTACAACCCCCAGCCTATATACCGCCTAGCGAGCAGCTTGGGCTGTCGCTGAGAATCCGGTCACACCTTCGACATAACGCCGCGGGTGATCGGGTAGCACATTCCATCCATCCCGAAGGAGCGTCATATGGAAATGCCAGACCTCAGCCATATCGATATCAGCCAACTGCCTCATTCACTGCAGGCCCTGATCGACTGCATCGGCATCGACAACGCGTACCAGCTCACCTGTGCCTACGGCGGCAGGCCAAAGTACATCCCCAAGCACCGCGAACGCACCAAGCTTGCCGACGTACTGCCGCCAGCAGCACTGGACGCTCTGATCAAGCGTTTTGCTGGCGTCGCGCTGGAAATTCCCAAGGCCGACCACTTCCTGCGCCAACTGCGCAATCAGCAAATCCAGGAAGAGAGCGCCAAAGGCCTGTCGCGCAGCCTGCTGGCCAACAAGTACGGCCTTAGCCTGCGCCAGATTGGCAACATCCGCCGCCAGGACTTGCCTGCACGCTAAGCACGACAGCGTGACCGTCAAGCGCCATTTCACCCCTACCCCTATTAAAAAGAGAATCCAGCATGTCGATAGACAACAGCTTAATTGGATCGGTCATCAACGCCTTGCCCATGGACCGCATGATCGCAGGCCCACTGCAAGCCATGGTCCAGGCCCAGGTTACCGCCAGCAAATCCTATGCAGACTTCCTGATGCAGGTGTGTGTGCAGGATGGCAAGGCGGTGGCCATCCAGTTCGACTATGACGAAACCATCGTTGACGAACAGGGCGAATACAAGGGTGTGGTCAGCAAGACCATGAAGGTGCCCCTGGTGGCGGCCATCACTCATCCAAACATCGCCATCGAACAAGGTACTGTCGAGTTCGAACTGGTCATCAACCAGATGTCCGAAGAAACCTCGGGCAAGGACCTCAACGCCGAGGGTGCTGCATCCCTGGGCTGGGGGCCTTTCAAACTGAACGTCAAAGGCAGCGTGAGCCATAAGGCCGCGCAAACCCGCAAGACCGATACCCGCGCCCGCTACGCGTTCAACACCACGCTCAAACGGCAGGAGCCGCCTGAGGCGATGATGAGGGTGATTGATTTTCTGACCGACGCTGCCACCAAACCCACAGTGGTCAAGAATGCCGCCCTGGAAAGCCAAGAACACATTTCGCAGGCAGACAGGCTCAAGGCCCCTGAAACCAACCCGACACCTCCCAGCACCACGCCCGCTCCGGGCGGAGCAATCACCTGAACCTCACCCTTGATCGCGCCCACAGCCCCCGTACATCGGGGGCCCCCAAGGCCTGAAGAGTCGACCCCTTGAACAAACCCCCTGCCCCCATGACCTCAATCGACCTGCGCGAGATCACCCGCGGCCTGCAGGAAGCGGCCAGCGCAGCCAATAGCCTGATCGCACAGCAGTACATCAACCTGTTCGACCAGTTCTTCGAATGCGACACCGACGCACTGGGCGCCCCCATGAAAGCCAAGATGGTGGAGGTGGCCATGGACGGCCATCACATCATGCGGGTGCCCTTGTTCGCCCTGGTGTCGCCCAAAGGCCTGGCGCTGGAGCGCATGCAAGTGGACTTGTCGGTGCGGGTGAAGGGTACCGAAGCCCGCCAGGCCCTGCGCAGTACCGGGGATGACAAGACGGCAAGCTTCAAGGTCACCATCGGCGGCCAGGGCCGCCAAGGGGACAACCGCGACCCTGACGAGGTGCAGATTCGCATGCAGTTCCAGGCCAGCGAGCCACCCGAGGCGCTCAACCGGTTGATCGAGGAATACACCAGCCTGATCATCCCGGTTCGCGCCCCGGCTGCCCCTCCCGCGCCTGACAGCAACGAGTTCATCGAGGCAGCCACTGTGCGCTGAACAGCGCCCAGGCGCTGCTAGAAGTCTCGCTTGTAGAAGATGTCGAGGGAGCTGGCCAGCCCGCTGGCCGCCTCCACATACACCTTCTTGCTGAGTTTGTAGCGCAGCGCAATGGTGTTGGCCGGCTCGAACACGCCCACCCCGTAACGCAGGCTGAGCTTCTCCGTGAGGTTACCGCTGGCCACCACGCTGGTGGTGTTGCCCGACCCCTCGGTATCGAGCTGGAAGTCATCGATACCCAGCCGCGACGCGACGCCGCCGGTAAACCCGGCACTCCCCGCCAGCCCCAGGCCCAGTGCTGCCTCGGCCAGCATGTTGTTGTCTTCGCCAGACGCCCCCAGCGGCCGGCCCAGCACCAGGTAGGACAGCGCCTGCTCCTGGCTCATGGCAGGTTCCGAGAACACCGTGGAGGTGGGCTGCTCGGCATTGCCGCTCAAGCGAATGCCTGCCACCACGTCATCCACCTGGCGGATCGCCTCGATATCCAGATAGGGCTGATCGATAGGGCCTGCAAACAACAGCCGTGCCCGGCGAATGGTCAACCGCTGGCCATAGGCGCGGTAGCGGCCATCGGCCAGGCTGAGTTCACCACGGGTATCGAGGTTGTCGCCGATATGCACATGGCCCAGCAGGTTGGCCGTGAGGCCGAACCCGCTGAACGACAATTTATCCCGGCCCACTTCCACATCGATGTCCATGGCCATGGCCATCGGCGGCTTGCCTTCTTCGGTCTGGTTGCCGACGATCACGGTGTCGTCCGACACCTTGACGGTAGAAGGCGGCAGCTCACGCACGGTGATCTTGCCCTTGGGCACCTGCACTTTGCCCGTAACCGCCAACTTGTCATCGATCAGTTGCAGGGTCAGGTCGGGGGCGACTTCGAGCGTGGCATAGGGCTCCACCGTGACCGGCAGCTGCTGGCCCTGAATGCGTACCTGCATACCCAGCGCCTGCCCCCAGGTCAGGCTACCACCCAACTGGCCGCGCCCTGCCGCACCGCTACGCCAGCTGCCATCAAGCTTCACCTGCTCGCCGGCAATCTGCGCCTGCAGGTTAAGGTCCTCGAAGCTGGTGGGCAGTTCGGCACCGCTCACCTCACCCCCGCTGAGCATCAGGTTACCGTTGACCTGGGGTGTGAGCAGTGTGCCAGACAGCTGGCCACTGCCCTTCAACTGCCCAGCCAGGCGTTCGACCATGGGCACGAACGGGCGAGCGATGGCCAGGTCGAGGCCGGCCAGGTTGAAGTCACCCGACAACGGTTTGTTCTGGCCCAATGGGTCGATACGGGCATTTACAGTCAGTTGGCCAAGGCGCTCACCGCGAAAGGCCAGGCGTGTGTCGATACGGCGCGGTGCCAGTGTGCTGTCCAGGCGCAAGGCCTGGTACGGGAAGTCTACCCAGCGCTCATTGTCACGCACGCGCAGCGTGCCACCGCTGGCATCCACAGCAACCGTACCTTTCGGGCCACTGGCGGGCAGGTCCAGGTTGATGTCGGCGTTCAGCAAGCCCTGCCAGGCAAAATCCTTGGGCATCCATTGCGCCAGGCTTTCCAGTGGGAAGCGTTTGAGGTGGTAGCGCAGGCGTGGCTCCGGCGCCAGCCGCTGGTCATCACCGCACAGGCTGGCCTGGCCGGAACGCCAGCAGTGGGCACCAAAATCCACCTGCCCGCTGGCCAGGCGCTGTAGCCGCGCTGGTGCTTGCAACTGCCAGTCCTGGCCACCGGCCTGGATGCGCCCGCTTGCCAGGCGTCCACGCCAGTCCTCCTTGTCCATCTGGCCATCCAGACCCAGGTCGAGCTTGAGCTGCGGCCCGTTCAGGGCCAGTGTAAGGGCCTGCCGACGGGCATCGCCCTTGCCATTGGCCTGCAAGGTGCCCAGTGCGGTATCGCCTGCCTGTATGCCACTCGCCTTGAGGTCGATTACACCGCGCTGTTGGTTGTCCAGGCGGGCATCGAGGTTGAGCTGCTGCAGCCTGTTGTCGGCCTGCGCCAGCCGCTGGCCTTGAAGGGTCAGTACACCCTGCGGCGCTTGCAGGGTACCGGCGACGTCCAGGCGCCCTTTGACCTGCCCTTGCAGTTCTGGCCACAACTGGCCCAGGCGTGGCAGGTCGATGTCCACCCTGCCGGCCAGCCGTTGTTGCAGGCTACCGCTGCCGTTGATGCGGTTGTCACCCAGTTGCACGGCCAAGGTGCCCAAGGTCCAGTGTTGCCCAGCGCCGTCGGCCAGCACCTTCAGCGTGGCAGGCTGCCCCCGTAGCCGGCCCTTCAGGTCCAGCTGCGCATCGAGGTTGAGCGCCTCGCCTTTCATCTCCCCTTTGCTGCGCAGCGGCCCCGCCAAGGTGCCTGGCAACTCGGCCACCCAGTAGGCAGGGTTCAGGGCTGATAACTGCAGGTCGACATCCCAGGCAACGCCTTCTGCGAAGCGCACCGCGACACTGCCTGCCGCCTTGCCTTGCCCGGCGCTGAGGGCGAGCTTGGGCAACGACACCTGGCCGAGGTCGCCCTCGAACGGGCTCGCCAGGCTGAACGCACCGGCCGGGCCATCCAGGTCACCCTTGAAGGAGCCCTGGTAATGGCCATCGCGATAGTTCACCACCGCATCCAGGCGCTTCAGGCTTACCTGTGGCGGTGCGTCCAGCGGGTACAGGCGCAACCACGGGAAGTCCTGCCAGGCCAGCTGGGCGTCCGCGGCCAGGCCATTTTGCCAGTCGACCGAAGCTTGCAGCTTGACCCGCTGCGTGTCGCTGGCCGTCAGGTCCAGGCCATTGAGCTTCGCCCCTTTGCTGTCGACGATGCCCGATAAAGCCAACGGGATGGGACCCTGCCTGGCCGGCAGGCTGGCGGAGCCAGAAAGCGCGTAACCGTCGTTCAGGTTGCCCTGTGCATCCAGCACCAGTTGATCGAGCTGCAAGGTGTCTGGCAACGTGTCAGCCGGTTTGAACGCCGCAGAGCGGATTTGCAGGGTCGCGGGCAAATGCTCTGCCAGCGCCTGCAACTGACCGGTGAGTGTGGCGTCCAGGTAACCGCTGCTGGTGCCGGTCAGGTTCAGGGTTTTCTGCAGTTCACCTGTGGCATTCAACGCCACTTGCCAGGGCTTGCCCTCTACCGCAGGCAACTGCACCTGACCTTGTAGCTGCACCGGCCAGTCACCTTCCGGCTTCAGGTCACCTTGCAGGTTCAGTTGCAGGTCATCGCGCTGCAGGTGCAGGCTGTCGATGCGCAGCCCATCGCGGGCCCAGTGGGCCGCCAATTGCAGGTCACCCAACAGATCACTGCCATCCAGGCGCAGTTGCCCCACCTTCACCTCGCCCAGTTCGATGGCCAGTGGCAAGCGCAAGGCAGGTAACTGCAACGGGCCTGTTTCGCTGGGTTCGGTTGCAGGCGCAAAGGCCATGTCGATGCGCTGCGCATGCAGGCGGCTGATGCACAGCGTGGCACGCAGCAGACAGGCAGGCGACCAGGCCAGCAGCGGCGCCTGCACCTCCACCCGAGTCTGCCCATCGACGAAGCTCAACTGGCTCGCTTGCCAGGTACCACCCAGCCGGCCCTGAAAGCCCACCACTTCAAGGCCCGGCACTTTATCCAGCACCCAGCGGCTGCCCGCTTGCGTGCCTGCCAGCACACTCACCACCAGCATCACTGTCACCACCAGGCCAAGCAGGCCCAGCACCCCATACGTCATTACACGCTTCACAGCTCAGGCCCCATGGAAAAGTGCAGGCGGATGCCACCGTCTTCGTCCAGTGCCTTGGCCAGATCAAGGCGCAACGGCCCTACTGGCGACACCCAACGCACGCCAAACCCGACACCAGTCTTCAGGCTGGGCAGTTCCAGGTTGTTGAAGGCATTACCTTGGTCGACGAAGGTTGCCAGGCGCCATTTTTCAGTCAGCGAATACTGGTACTCGACACTGCCCGCGACCAGATAGCGCCCGCCAATACGGTCGCCATCACTGTTCTTGGGCGACAGGGTCTGGTAGTCGTACCCACGTACGCTCTGGTCCCCCCCTGCAAAGAAGCGCAGCGAGGGCGGGATGCTGTTCTTGAAGCCATTGCTGGCGCTGCCCCCGAACTGCAAGCGCCCAAGCAGCCGGTGGTTCTGGCCTAGGGTGGTCAGGCCCTTGAGCACCACGTTACCGTGCACCAGGTTGGTGTCCGAGCCCAGCCCCTCCTTGGCTACCTGCGCGTCGAACTGCAATCGGTAACCATTGTGCGGATCGATGCGGTTGTCGCTGCGCAGGAATGAATAGCTGATGCCGGGCATCAGCAGGTTGCTCAAGCCGGAATCGTCACCCAGGCGGTATTCCTCGCGCTGGTACTTGAGCGATATCACCCGTTGCCAGCCACTGGGCAACTTGCTGTGCCATTCGGGGCCAACGGTGAGCAGCTTGCTGAGGGTGTCTGTGCCTGCCAGTTCCTCATTCTGGTAGCCGCCAGCAAAACGCAGCTTGTCGGTGAGTGGGGGATCAAGCGGAATGTCGTACCACAGCCCTACGTTCTGCCGCGGTGCCGACAGCTCGGTTTCCCAGCCATAGCTGTGGCCTTGGGCGTTGACCCAATGCCGGGTCCAGTTGGCCTTGCCGCGTGGGCCAACGTCGGTCGAGTAGCCCAGGCCAAGCCCCAGGGTACGGGGTTTGCGGGTTTCGAGGCGCACGTCCACCGGGATGTTTTCACCCACTGCGGCGGTAGGTGCGGCATCGACGCGCACACCCTCGAAATAACCGCTCGACTGCAGGTCGTTGTTCAGCTCGGCAATCAGCTCGGAATCGTAGGGGGTGCCGGGCTTGAACGCGACCATGCGCTGCAGCAGGTCGTCGTCCAGCGGGGTATCACCGCTGAATGACACAGCCCCGAGGCGATAGCGCGGGCCGCTCTGGTACACCAGGCTGATGTCCGCCACCCCGGCCCGGGGGTCGACCGCCAGGCGCTGCTCGCTGAAGCGCCCGGCGAAGAAACCGTAGCGCGATGCCTGGTTCTGGATCAGCCGCTTGGCGTCTTCATACAGGCCATGGTTGAGCTGCTCGCCCGGGCGCAGGGCCCTGCTGTCTGGCACCCGGAAGGCCGCCATTTCGCTGGCAGGGCCTTCGATGCGCACGTTGACGTTGCGCAGCCGGATCGGCTCGCCGGGGACAATGCTGATGATCAGTTGCGGGGAGCCGTCTGCACCACTGGTGGGCTTGACCTCGGTGTTGATCTGGGCCTGGTAGTAACCCAGTGCCTGAGCGGCTTTGCGCGCCTGCTCCTCTGCCCCGCGACTGAAACGCAAAAGCGCTTCTTCGTCGCGGTTACCCAAGGTGCCGATATAGCCTTCGACATTGGCCTTGAGCGCCTTGTTGGCGGGTTTCACCTTGACCAATAGTTCACTCTGGCCCCATGCAGCAAAACTGGCAGCCCAGAACACCAGGCCCCAGCGTAATCTTCCTGAATAAGTCATGCGGCGCATGCTACCAGACCAAAACGTTCAAGGGAGCCGCCCCGTGCACTGCTTACAGCGAAGCGGCGCAGGCAGCGGTCGGGTTGGCGTGCAGGAACACGCGCTGGCGGATCGGCCCCACGGCAACTTCGCCGATCTGCGCAAAGCCCTGGCTCTGGTAGAAGGCAAGGTGGTGCTCGTTTCCGGTATCGACCACTACACCCTCGGTGACTGTGTCTTGCGCGCACCACGCTTGAACAGCTTGTAACAATTGCGCGGGGTAGTGGGTGCCCTGATGCTGTACCTGCACGCCCAGAAGCGGCAACACGTGCAACTGGTCACTGGGCATACAGGTGGCGATGGCTGCCTGATAGTCCATGAACCGGCGGGTGCAGCGCACACCAGCGCCCAGCATCATGCGCAGCCGCCAGGCCCAGCTGTCGGCTACGCCCAGGCGCCGCAGGGGCGGCACGATCAGCGCCACGCCGATCAGGCGGTCTTCGAGCAGCAGGCCGACGGCCGGCAACTGCAGGTAGAAATGCTGGCGCACCCACTCGCGAATGAGCGTACGCAGGCGCCGCTCAAAGCCTGGGCGCTGGGCATCGAACAGATAGGCAAAAGTAGGGTCGTTGCGGTACACGTTGTACAGCAGCGCGCGCGCCTCACGGCGATAACCACCATCTAGAACACAGACACGAGCCGGGGCGGCAGTAGTGTGGGGCATTGCGGGCAGACCTCCTGGAATGGGCGTACTGTGCCTTGGAGGCGCTACGCCGGGCATCGTTCACCTGGCAACGCACGTTAGCAGCCACACCCCGAAGCCGCCACGCTGGTGATGCACAGCGATGTCCGCTAGCATCGCGCGTTTTACCGGGATCGTCTTGCCATGAAGATCGTCTGTTTCAACATCAACGGCCTGCGCGCACGCCCACACCAGCTTGCCGCACTCATCGAAAAGCATCAGCCGGATGTAATCGGCCTGCAGGAAACCAAAGTCAGCGACGAGCAGTTCCCGCTCGCAGACGTGCAGGCCCTGGGCTATCACGTGCACTACCATGGGCAGAAAGGCCATTACGGCGTGGCGCTGCTGTCGCGCCAGGCGCCACTGAGCCTGCACAAGGGTTTCGCCACCGATGAAGAAGACGCTCAGCGCCGCTTTATCTGGGGTACCTTCGCCGACGCCCAAGGCAACCCGATCACCATCATGAATGGCTACTTCCCGCAGGGTGAAAGCCGCGACCACCCGACCAAGTTCCCAGCCAAGCAGCGCTTCTATGCGGATCTGCAGGCGCTGCTTGAAAGCCAGTTCCAGCAGGACCAGCCGGTGCTGGTGATGGGCGACATGAACATCTCGCCCCAGGACTGCGACATTGGCATTGGCCCGGACAACGCCAAGCGCTGGCTCAAGACCGGCAAGTGCAGCTTCCTGCCAGAGGAGCGCGAGTGGATGGAACGCCTGAAAGGCTGGGGGCTGGTGGACAGCTTTCGCCACCTGCACCCTGAGGTGAACGACCGCTTCAGCTGGTTCGACTACCGCAGCCGTGGGTTTGAGGACGAGCCCAAGCGCGGCTTGCGCATCGACCTGATCATGGCCTCGCAGCAGCTGGTGCCACGGCTGAAGGCGGCGGGTGTGGACTATGACCTGCGGGGGATGGAAAAGCCGTCGGACCATGCGCCGATCTGGCTTGAGCTCAGCTGATCAGCCCGTGCCCTGGCCGGGCGCTGCTACAAGCCCAGGCGCAGGGCCTCACCTACCCCGGCCCCGCGCCTGTCGTCTGCCTGGCTGATCAACGCAAAGTTGTACGCCCCGTGCGACCAGTAGCGGGCCTCCAGTGGGCCGTCGACCCGTTGCCCGGTCGGCATGCGGCGGTAATGCTCGCCGGGTGAACGCAGAAACAGGCTGATGCGTCGGCCGCTGCCGTCCTCGAACACCAGCAGTGCAGCCGGCCCCTGCTCATTGCTGAGCAAACGGGCGCCGACCGGGGTGAAACCATACCCGCTCAGGTCTGGCAGCTGGCCTACCTGGCTGAAGTGCCGCTGCAACCAGCCACGCATCTGCTCTGCGTCGCGGGCCTGAATGTCCAGCACCTGGCTGCCTGCAAACAACCGGTGGGCCTGCACGGCGTCGGCCATGGGCAAATCTGCGCGGGCAAGCGACACGTCACGCACGTGCCAGCCGCCCAGGCCGCCAATACCCAGCGCCACCACCACCATTGCAGCAGCGGCCCAACGTCGCTGCCGGCGTTGCCGCGCCTGGCGCAGCAGGTGCTGCCGGTTAACGGGGGTGCCCGCGTTAGGCTCGGCGTAACCGGCCAGTGCTGCGCGCAGGCGACGGGCATCGGCGCGCCAACCTTCCACGCGCTCGGCTGCCTGCGGGTTGCTGGCCAGCCAGGCTTGCACTTCGGCCCTGCGCACTGCGTCAAGCCGGTCGTCGACATAAGCGTGCAGTTCGTCTTCGCTGGGGATCAGGCGGGTCATTTCAGTCTCCGCAATGCCGGTGGCTGGGGGGCGCCTTCGGTAAGTTCACGCAAGGCGGTGCGCGCGCGCGACAGGCGCGACATCACGGTTCCAATGGGGATGCCCAAGGCCTGGGCGGCTTCCTTGTAGCTCAACCCTTCAATGCTGACCAGCAGCAACAGCGCGCGCTGCTCGTCCTTGAGCTGGGCGAAGGCCTGCAGGTCGGCCTGGGCCAGGACGATGTCCTCCAGATTGTCACCCACAGGCTCGGCGTCCGGCTCAGCGCGCCCGAACCAGGCCAGCCAGCGCGCATGCAGGCGATCCCGGCGCTTGCCGTCGAGGAACAGCCGATAAAGGATGGTGAACAGCCAGGCGCGCAGGGCTTCGCCGTCGCGCTGTTGCTGGCGACGGCTGAGGGCGCGCTCGACGGTGGCCTGGACCAGGTCGTCGGCGCTGCCGGGGTCGCGGGTCAGCCATACGGCAAAGCGCCGCAGGCGGGCAAGCAGTTCGCGCCACTGATGGTCGTCCAGGTCCTGCATGGCTATGGTCCGGCCCTAAAGGCTGTGAGTGTAGAGAACAGACGCCTGGCGGAAAAAACTATTCCTGATCAGGGAATAAATTTTTGCCACCACCGTCCTACCGGCATCTTCACTGAACCGGATGCCCCCATGAACCCACCTTTGCACGGACCGGCAAAAGCCTTGCGCTTCGCCGCCATTGGCGCCGTGATGCTGGCCGCAGGCGCAGGCTTCGCCTACGCGGCCGGCTGGCTCGGCACACCAGCGCTGACGCCCCAGCGCATCATCGACACCTTCGAAGCACAAGCTGGGCACTATGCTGGCTACCGCAAGAACCACGCCAAGGGCCTTTGCGTGAGCGGCTACTTCGAACCCAGCGGGCAGGCTGCAAGCCTGTCCACCGCCCGCGCGTTCACCCAGCCCCAGGTGCCGGTGATCGGCCGCTTCGCCATTGGCGGTGCAAACCCGTTCGCACCCGACACCGCCATCCCCGTGCGCAGCCTGGCGATCCAGCTATCCACCGACGATGGCCAGGTCTGGCGCACCGGCATGAACAACCCGCCAGTGCTCGCAGTGAGCACAGCCGAAGCGTTCTACGAGCAGGTGCTGGCCAACACACCGGACCCTGCAACCGGCAAGCCAGACCCGGCCAAGGTCCAGGCGTTTTTCGCCGCACACCCCGAAAGTGCGCCGTTTCGCCAGTGGGCTGCGGGGTACAAACCTAGCGACAGTTTTGCCAGCACCGCCTACCACAGCATCAATGCCTTTCGCCTGATTGACCCCAAAGGGGGTGAGCACCCAGTGCGCTGGCAGCTCGAACCCCAGAGCCCTTTCGCGGCACTGCCGCCCCAGGTGGATGACAAGCTGTTCCTGCAGCACGACTTGCAGGCACGCCTGGCCAAAGGCCCGTTGCGCTGGACCCTGCGCCTGGTACTAGCAGAGCCCGGTGATGCCGTGGACGACCCTGCCAAACCCTGGCCTGCCGACAGGCCCAGCGTGAATGCTGGCACCCTGGTGCTCCAGAGCGTGGACGCCCCTGAGCAGGGGGCCTGCCGTGACCTCAACTTCGACCCGTTGATTCTGCCGCAAGGCATAAAACCGAGCGCGGACCCGATTCTTGCTGCACGCTCGGCGGCCTATTCGGAGTCGTTCAACCGCCGTAGCCGCGAGTCCCTCAACACCGGAGCCCAGCCATGAAATCCACCGCCTTCCACCCACTTGCTCGCCTGCTGCACTGGATGATGGCCGTGATGATTCTGGTGATGTTGTTCATCGGCGTCAGCATGGTCGGGGACCTGTCCGTACGCCACCCTGTGCTGGTCAGCCTGCACAAGGCGACAGGCCTTGCACTGCTGGTGCTGGTGACCGTACGTATCATCGTGCGGCTGAGCCTGCCGCACCCGCCACTGCCTCGTGACCTGCCGCTGCTACAGCGCTGGGCAGCCGCGGCATCGCATTGGGTGCTGTACGGGTTGATGCTGGCCATGCCGCTGCTGGGCTGGGCCATGTTGTCCGCCGGGGGCTACCCGCGCCCGCTGGGCCTGCCGGCAATCGCCCCGCATGACCTGCAACTGTATGCGGTGTTGCGCCAGGCCCACGGCTGGGCAGGTTACCTGCTGTTCGCCACGGTGCTGGTGCATGTGGGTGCCGCGCTGATGCACGCATGGGTGCGCCGCGATGGCGTGATGCGCAGCATGTGGCCCGGGCCTCTGCGCCGCCGGGGCGCCGCAAAGGGTTCGACAGCCGATAATGGTTCTTACTAATATCGTCGGCCTCTTATCTGCACTGCCTGGACTTCCCCATGATCGCTGCAAAGGACACTGCCTCCCCAGCTGCCGCAAGCACCCTGGACCTCCGCCCACTGCTACTGGCCAACCTGGCCTGCACCATGTCGATGATGGCCTTCGTCGTGCTGGTAGGCCCGCTGGCACGCCAGTTGGGGCTTGCCACCTGGCAGGCGGGCGCCGCGGTAACGGTGGCGGGCGTTGTCTGGGTGCTGCTGGCGCGCCCGTGGGGGCGCGCAGCCGACCGCCTGGGCCGTTGGCGTGTGCTGTTGCTGGGCAGCGCAGGCTTTACCTTGGCGTACTGGGTGTTGTGCCTATTCGTCGAGGGGGCCTTGCGCTGGTTGCCAGGCCCGACACTGGCGTTCATCGGCCTCATGCTTGCCCGCGGCTGCATCGGGGCGTTCTACGCCGCAATCCCGGTGGGTTGCAACGCACTGATCGCCGACCATATCGAACCCCAGCGTCGGGCACGGGCCATGGCATCGCTGGGGGCGGCCAATGCTGTTGGCCTGGTGGTAGGCCCGGCACTCGCGGCGCTGCTGGCCCGTCACAGCCTGAGCCTGCCACTGCACGTCATGTCGGTGCTGCCGGCATTGGCGTTTCTGGTGCTGTTGTTCAACCTCAAGCCCCATGCACCGGCCCAGGGCCACGCGCCCAGCCCGGTCAAGTTGAGCGACCGGCGCCTGCGGCGCCCCCTGCTGGTAGCGTTCAGCGCGATGTTCAGCGTTACCGTGTCACAGATCGTGGTTGGCTTTTTTGCGCTGGATCGCTTGCACCTGGCAGCAGCCGAAGCCGCCCAGGCGGCAGGTATCGCACTGACCACGGTGGGTGTGGCACTGATACTGGCCCAGGTCCTGTTGCGGCAGCTGCAATGGCCGCCACTGAAAATGATCCAGGTGGGTGCAACCGTTTCGGCCCTTGGTTTTGCGGCCGGCGCGCTGGCGACCACAGCGCCTTGGCTGTGGGCTTGTTACTTCGTGGCCGCTGCTGGCATGGGCTTTGTTTTCCCGGCATTTTCAGCGTTGGCGGCCAATGCCATGCAGGCCTCGGAGCAAGGCGCTACGGCAGGCTCGGTGGGCGCTGCACAGGGCATGGGGGCAGTGCTTGGCCCACTGGCAGGTACGCTGGTGTACGCACTGGACCCACGGCTGCCTTTTGTGATGGTGGCGCTGTTGCTGCTGCTGGTGGGGCTGTGGCCGATGCCTAGGGCCAGGCATGCCTAGATGCACAGCGCGTGCGCCCTCAGAGTGTGTTTTAATGCGCGTCGCTCATTATTCTTGACACCTCTGATTACAAGGCGGCTATGGACACGGGGACACGACTCAAACTGGTGCGTGAACGCAACAACCTCTCCCAGCGTGAGCTGGCGCGCCGCAGCGGGCTGACCAACTCGACCATTTCGCAAATCGAGCAAAATCGTGTGAGCCCCTCGGTCAGCTCGTTGAAGAAGCTGCTGGAAGGCATCCCCATGAGCCTGGCAGAGTTCTTCAGCTTCGATGAGCCCGTGCGCGAGGAGCGCTATGTTTTCCGGGCGGGTGAGCAGCCAGACCTGGGGCGCAACGGGCTGCGTATGTTGCTGGTAGGGGCCAGTGTCGAGGGCCGGCAGATGCGCATGCTGCGCGAGCTGTATGCCCCCGGTGCCGATTCGGGCGAGCCGATCGTGCATGCCGAAGGCGAAGAGTGTGGCCTGGTTACCCGGGGCACCGTGGAACTGTGGGTTGATGGCCAGGTGAGTGTACTCAGCTCGGGCGATGGCTATTACATTCCCACCACCCTGCCCCACAGTTTCAAGAACATCGGCCCGGACGAGGCCGAGATCATCAGCGCCAATACGCCCGCCAACTTCTAAGCAGGCCCAGCGGCCCGCGCGCGCGGGCCGCCCGCCGCGTCAGGGCGCCGCCAGCACATACAGTGGGT